>CAZEMU010000004.1:29725-31871 GCA_964513315.1 uncultured Acidimicrobiaceae bacterium
CGGCTCAGGTGTCGCAGTCGGCTCCGGCGGCAAACTCGGTTCCTCGGTCGGCTCGGCTTCAGAGGTGGCTGACGGCGCCGGGACAGCAATCGAAGCTTCATCCGAGTCAGACCCGGCACATGCGATTACGAAGACGGCGATCATCGCCACGACGGCGGCAGCTCTACGCACGGGGCGATCGTAGGAGGACCAACGGCGCCATGGGCATCGTGACCGGTATCACCCCGCCGGCCACGGCGAGGCGATGTAAGCCCGATAGCGTTACTCCTTGGCCTTTTCGCCACCACACGGGCAAACAAACATCGGAGTTGCGTGACCGTCGACGTCCGCCCAGATCGATTTCTCTATGCATGGCAGCTCGATGCGCTGACCGCCTGGCTCGGCTGCGGCCGCCGCGGGGTCGTCGAAGCTGTCACCGGCTCCGGTAAGACCGACATGGCGCTTGCGGCGATCGCCGACGCTCATCGGCGCGGACTCTTCGTGATGGTCGTCGTGCCCACGCGGGTGCTCATCGCCCAGTGGTACGAGCGCCTGAACGTCGCGTTCCCTGACCTCACTATCGGCCGCCTCGGCGACAGCCAGCGCGACCGCGCCGGCGCCTGCGACATCCTCGTGGCGACGCGCCACTCAGCTGCGAGCCAGCGCCCCGTCCCGCCCGAAGGCCAGCAGGGTCTGCTCGTCGCCGACGAGTGCCACGGCTTCGGCGGCGGCGTACTGCGCAAGGCGCTGATCGGCGCCTACGCCGAACGCCTCGGCCTGACCGCCACCCTCGAGCGCAGTGACAACGCAATCGAGAAGGTCATCCTCCCCTACTTCGGTGGCGTCTGTTTCCGGTACGACTTCGCGGCAGCAATCGACGACGGCGTGTGCGCGCAGCCCCGTGTCGCCTTCGTGAGCGTGCCGCTCGAAAATGCCGAACGCGTCGAATACGTCGCAACCGAGCAGCAGCTCGTTGACGCTCGCCGGGTGCTCCGCTCGATTCCGAAGATGCCGACGAACTTCGCTGACTTCTTGTCGGCCGTTGCGCACCTGGCCGACCAAGACGCTGGCGACAGCGGACGCGCCGCCCGCGACTACCTCGACGCGCTCGGCAAGCGCCGCGAGATCGTCGCCAACAGCACTGCCAAGTACAAGGCCCTCACCACACTCGCTCCGACGATTGCGACCGCCAACGGCGCACTCGTCTTCACCGAAACGGTCAAGGCCGCGAACCACGCGATCAATCGGCTCGACACCGAACTCAGCATCGAGATCATCACCGGTGACACGCCCCGGGCTGCACGCGAGGACATTCTCGAGCGACTGCGGACCAGCGACCTCGACGCCGTCGCCGCACCGCGCGTGCTCGACGAGGGCGTCGACGTGCCCAACGCGAACCTCGGTGTCGTCGTCAGCGCCAGCCGCACGCGCCGCCAGATGATCCAGCGCATGGGCCGCATCTTGCGCCGCAAAGAAGCAGGCGTCGGCGCCCGCTTCGTGATCCTGTTCGCGGCAGACACGCTCGAAGATCCAACCGCGACCGAAGATCGCGATGGCTTCCTCGATGAGATCGAAGCCATTAGCGACAAGATCCGTGTTTTCGGTGTGCCCGAACTCGACCAAGTCGCCGAGTTCCTCGACTGGACCGGCCCCGCCGTCGTGCGCGACCCAATCCGTGTCACCTCCGATCGCATCATGAAGACCGAGAGCGACCGCTGGGACATCATCCACAGCGACGACGGCGATGCCAATGTCGCCATCGACCTCGAGCGCGACATCGGCACCGAGACCATGTACGGACGTCTCCATTATCTGCAGTGGCCGAACACGACGTGGCTCCACGACTGGATCGGCGACCGTGTCCCCGACACGCCGCCCGAGAAGCCAGAAGACCCGGTCACCTATCTCGAGATCGAACGGCTCCCGCTGCCTGAGCTGGCCAAGCCCAAGCCCAAGAAGAAGCGTCTGTCGACCGGCGAATCGCCGGTGGTCGTCGTCGCGGTTGAGGGCGGCTTTGCCGTGAGTTGCACGGGTTGTGGAACCCTCAGCGCGCCAGTGAAGTTCAAGTGGCAGGCACTCGACCAGACCGTGGAATGCACCTGTTCCGAGTGGTGAGTGGTTCCGAGTGGTGAGTGGTTCCGAGTGGTGAGTGGTTCCGAGTGGTGAG
>CAZEMU010000004.1:31971-58543 GCA_964513315.1 uncultured Acidimicrobiaceae bacterium
TGAGTGGTTCCGAGTGGTGAGTGGTTCCGAGTGGTGAGTGGTTCCGAGTGGTGAGTGGTTCCGAGTGGTGAGCCCGCTGGATCTCCGCTAAAGCAGCGCAGGTAGCTCGAAGCTGACGCGGCCCCCGGGTCCGGGGTCTGCCCACGCCCGGCCGCCTTGGGCTTCGGCGAGCCCTTTGACGACGGCGAGCCCGAGTCCGGCACCGCCGTGTGCCCGGTCACGGGCATCGTCGGCCCGGACGAACTGGTCAAAGGCACGGTCGACGAACTGTTCGCTGAAGCCCGGACCTTCGTCGATCACGGCAACGGTGGGCTGAGGATTGTTGAGGATGACGACCTCGACTCGCCCCCTCGGCGGCGAATGACGGATCGCGTTCGACAACAAGTTGCCGATCATCCGCTCGGTCTCGATGCGGGCGCAACGTGCTGGAACCGGTCCGTCGACGACGACGGTCAGCTCAGCCCCGTGTTTGCGAGCGAGTGGCTCGATCGCCATCGCAGCCTCAGATGCGACCTCGGCCAAGTCAATCTCTTCGATGAACGGCTGCAGCTGGTCTGATTCGAGCTTGCCGATCACGAAAATGTTCTCGATGATCGCCTCGATCGAACGAAGATCGTGACCGATCGAGGCCAAGTAGCGGCCAGGATCGGGCGCAAGGCCGTCTTCGAGCGCTTCGAGCGCAGCGCGCATCGCGGTCAACGGCGTGCGGGCGTCATGGCTGAGCGAAGAAAGCAAGAAGCGCCGCTGGTCTTCGACCCGTTGGCGAGCCAGCGTCGTTTCTTCGATCCGTTCGGCCATCGTGTCGAACGACCGTCCGAGCTCCCCGAGCTCATCGTGGCGGTCGAGCCCCGTTCGGGCCGACAGGTCGCCGTCGCCGACCCGTTCCGCGGTGCGAGTGATGCGGCCAAGGTCGCGTAGAAGCGGAGCGATGAGCACATTGCCGAGGCCAGCAGCGAGCGCAGTCGCTGCGGCAACGAGGATGACGACAAACTGGGTGTCGTGCGATGAGATGAACATCGACCAGGCACCGAAGATCGTGATTGCTCCCACGATCAACGGCCCGGCGATGCTGAGCGCAAGGATGCGCCGGCTCAACGAACGACGAGTGAGACTGGCGAGCGAGACCCCAAGGACGAACACCAGACATGCGATCGCGGCGTACATCGCGATGAGTCGGGTGCGTTCGCTGCCCGACGGCGCCATGACGAGCTCAGTGCCAAGCCAGGCTGCGCCGGCGGTTGCGGCGGCGAGCACCGCAAACGCAGCGGCGAGGCGAACGTGCATCAGGCTTCGAATCGGTAGCCGACCCCATACACCGTAAGCAGGTGACGTGGGGCAGACGGGTCGACTTCGAGCTTCTGACGCAGGCGGCGCACATGAACGGTCACGGTCGCTGGATCCTGCCACTGCGACGACGATTCCCAGACCGATTCGAGGAGCTCGTCGCGCGACACGACTTGGCCGGGCTTGGTCGCCAGGAACGCAAGCAGGTCGAACTCGAGGCGGGTGAGTTCGACCTGCTCACCCGCTCGTTGGACGAGGCGACGGCCCGTGTCCATGGTGATCTCGCCGAACTCGAGGCTGGCGGGGCCAGCTTCGGGCGTTGCGCGTCGCAGGACGGACCGGACACGTGCAGCGACTTCGCGCGGCGAGAATGGTTTGACCACATAGTCATCGGCGCCGAGCTCGAGGCCGGCGACTCGGTCTTTCTCGTCGCCGAGCGCGGTGAGCAGGATGACAGGCACGTCGCCGGTCGTGCGGGCATGGCGGAGCACTTCGAGGCCGTGACGTTTGGGCAGCATCAGGTCGAGGAGCACCAGGTCGGGGTCGGACTCGTCGAGCTTGGCGACTGCCTCGTCGCCGTCAGCGGCTTCGACGACGGTGAAGCCGTCGTGTTCGAGGTATTGGGTCAGCACTTCGCGGACCATGGGTTCATCGTCGACGACGAGGACGGTCTGGGCGACAGAGGACATCACCCAACGCTAAACCCCGTCAGCCCCGCCTGACTTCCCCGCCGCCCAAGTTTCCCACTGGTTAAGAACTAATAGTCGATGCCGCGCTTGGCGAGGATGCCAGTGTCGTAGGCGTGCTTGACCTTGACCATCTCGGTGACCGTGTCAGCAACATCGATGAGGGCGTCGGGGGCGTCTCGGCCAGTCGCGACGATGTTGACGTGGTCGGGCCGGTTGCGAATCGTTTCGATCACGGCGTCGCTGTCGACCCAGCCCCAGTTCATCAGGTAGGTGATCTCGTCGAGGATGACGAGTTTGTGGTCGCCGGCGTTGATGAGCTTGGCGGCTTCAGTCCATCCGGCGGCGGCGATTGCCTTGTCGTGATCGAGGTTGTCCGAGTCCCAGGTGAAGCCCTCGCCGACCGAGTGCCAGTCGACGCCGAGCTGGCGGCCGAGCTTCTCTTCGCCGACCTTCCAGTCGCCAGATTTCACAAACTGCACGACGCAGACGTTCCATTCCATGGCCAGGCCGCGGACCATGACGCCGAATGCTGCCGACGACTTTCCTTTGCCGTCGCCGGTGTTGACGAGCACAAGCGAGCTGGCCCGGCCACCGCCGTCGGGTATCGGATTCTCGCTCGGCGGCGTCTCGTTGGTCTCGGTGTTCTCGGCGTCGCTCACGACGTGTGTCCTCTCGGGATCCGGTCGAACCTTGCTCGTACGAGAGGCTGCCGGGCGTCTGCACAGTGTCCAACCCCCGATGGGTGAAACACGAATCGAGCGGCTTCGGATTTTGTACGTGGGCCAGACGGATGACCTAGTGTTCGTGGATCACGTGTTGCGCTTTGCCAAGCGTTGCACTGAGGGGATTCACAACACAGTTTGGGGGATGTGCAATGGCAATGCTCGACGTCTCCGACATCACGGTCCGCTTTGGCGGAATCGTGGCGTTGGACGGCTTGTCGTTCGGAATCGACGAAGGCCAGATTTGTGGCTTGATCGGTCCGAACGGAGCTGGCAAGACGACGCTATTCAACGTCGTGAGCCGGATCTACGACCCGACCGAAGGCTCGGTGAAATTCGGCGGTGAGAACCTCACCGACTTGGCCGCACACGAGATCAGTCAAAAAGGCGTGTATCGCACGTTCCAGAACTTGGCCTTGTGGCCCGGTATGACGGTCTTGGAGAACGTGATGGTCGGGGCGCATGCCAATACCGAAAGCGGTTTCGTCCGCTCGATGTTCCGCGTCGGCAACAAGACCGAAGAGAACATGCTCCGTGAACGGGCCTATGCGGCGCTGTACGAGTTGGACCTGCATCAGCACGCGTTCCACCCCGCCGCAGGCCTGCCGTTCGGCACGCTCAAGCGCATCGAGCTTGCTCGCGCTCTGATCGGCGACCCCAAGCTCCTCATGCTCGATGAGCCAGCCAGCGGTTTGACCCACAGCGAGGTCGACGAACTCGCAGCCGTCATCAAGGCATTGCGCGACAAGTACAACCTCACCGTGCTGCTGGTGGAGCACCACATGCGCATGGTGATGGCGATCTCAGAAAAGATCGTCGTGCTGAACTTTGGCAAGAAAATCGCTGACGGCGACCCCGACGTGGTCCGCAATGACCCCAACGTGATCGCCGCATACCTCGGAGGTGAAGCCGCATGAGCGAACTGATGCTCTCCGTCAAGAACTTGGTGGCCAGTTATGGCCAGGTCGATGTTCTTCGAGGCCTCGACATCGAGGTCATCAAGGGCGAGGTGTGCGTGATCCTGGGCGCCAATGGCTCCGGCAAGACGACGACGCTGCGCTCGATCTGCAACATGCCGATCGTGAACTCGAGTGGTCAGATCACGCTCGACGGTCAAGACGTTTCGTCGTCAGACACGGGCCTCATCGTGCAAAAGGGCGTGGCCCACGTGCCACAAGGACGTGGCACCTTCCCCGAGCTGTCCACGATCGACAACCTGCACCTCGGCGCGTATGTCCGCAAGGACAACGAAGTCGAAGACGACATCGACCGCTGGTTCCAGATGTTCCCGGTGCTCAAGGAGCGCAAGGATCAGGCTGCGGGTTCCCTCAGTGGCGGCGAGCAGCAGATGCTCGCCGTCTCCCGGGCACTGATGTCTCGCCCCAAGCTGTTGTTGCTCGATGAGCCTTCGTTGGGCCTCGCCCCGCTCATCATCGAGGACCTCTTCAACACGTTCGAAGAGATCAACAAGAACGAGGGCACGACGATGTTGATCGTTGAGCAGAACGCCAACTTGGCGCTCGGCATCGCCGACAACGCCTACGTGCTTGAGACCGGCTCGATTGCCCTCTCCGGTCCGGCGGCCGAACTCAAGAGCGATCCCGCTGTGCAGGAGGCGTACCTCGGTGCATGACCTGACGGCGATTTCGCCCCCTTCGTACCAACTTCCTCAGACCGCGAAAGGAGCGTGCTGAACCATGCAGTTGTTCTTCCAACGCCTGATCGATGGCATCCAGAACGGCGCCATCTATTCGGTGGTCGCCATTCCCATGGTGCTGATCTTCAAGGCAACAACCTTGATCAACTTCGCCCAAGGCGAGTTGGCGATGATCGGCGCCTTCTTCGGCTTCATCTTCGCCGTGCAGGCATTCAGCCTGCCGCTGTGGCTGGCCGCGATCATCGCGATGCTCCTGGCCGCAGCGCTCGGCATGACGATCGAGCGGACGCTGCTGCGCCCGTTCGATCCGACGGATCACCTTCCCGTGGTGCTGATCACGCTCGGCATCTTCTACATCGTCAACGCCGTCGCCGGCGACGTGTGGAACTACCAGGCTCGGGTCATGCCGAGCTTCTTCCCGAACGAGTTCAACGACGTGTGGGTCATCGGCGGTGTCCGACTGTTCCACGATTCGGTTGGCATCATCGTCAGCCTGGCGCTGATGCTCGGTGTGCTCTACCTCATCCTCAACAAGACGAAGATGGGTCTCGCATTCCGTGCGGTGTCCTCGAACACCGAGTCCAGCCGCCTCGTCGGTATCCGTGTGGGTCGCATCCTCAGCTTCGGCTGGGCGCTGGCCTGCGCCTTCGGTGCACTCGGCGCGATCCTGGTCGCACCTCGCATCACGTTGCAGCCGAACATGATGGCGCCGATCCTGATCTACGCCCTCGCTGCCGCCGCCTTCGGTGGTCTCGACAGCGTGTTCGGTGCAGCACTCGGCGGGTTCGCCGTCGGCATCTTGAACAGCGTCGTGCTGTTCTACATCGCCGACCTCGACTTCGGTCCAACGAACTGGCTGTTCGGCAACCACCTGGACACGATCACGGCAGCGCCGCTGATCGGTCCGATCGTGTTGCTGATCGGCGTCCTCTGGTTCAAGCCAAGCGGCTTGTTCGGTACGAAATCGATTGAGAGGGTCTGATGAACTTCCCGTACGTCTTTGATGCTGGCAGCGCCCAGCACCGGACCTACCGACTGGCCGGCTTCGGCTTGTTGTTCTTGGTCATGCTGATCCTGCCGTTCGTGATCCCCGAGTTCCAGGTGACTCGTCTGAACCGTGTGATCCTCATGGCAGTTGCCATTCTCGGCCTGAACCTGGTCGTTGGCTTCAGTGGCCTGCTGGCCTTGTGCCAGTCGGCGTTCATCGCCATTGGCGGTTTCGTCACGGCGTCGCTGATCATGGACCACGGCTTCGACTACTGGATGACCATCCCGTTCTCGATCTTGGCGGCCTTCGGTGTCGGCATCTTGCTCGGCATCCCGGCACTACGCATCAAAGGCCTCTATTTGGCCATGATGACGGTGGCGTTCGCTGCGGCGTTCCCGAGCCTTACCAAGCTCGAGTTCTGGCAGATCGCCGAGCGCACCGGCGGTGCAAACGGTCGTGAGATCACCGAGAAGTTGAACCCGCCGGACTGGTTGCCGTTCTTCGACGCAACCGAGCCAGCGCGGTACCGCTACTTCCCAATTGCGCTGCTGGGCATCGCTGCATTCTGGCTGGTGTCGAACCTCGTCAAGGCTCGCCCGGGTCGTGCCGTGATCGCCATCCGTGACAACGAGACTGGTGCCGCCGTGAGCGGCGTCGACCTCCGTCGCTTCAAGGTCCTCAACTTCGGTCTGAGCGCCGCCCTCGGCGGTCTGGCAGGCGTGATGTGGGCCATGAACTCCGGCTTCGTCGCTGAGCAGGACTACACCTTCGTCCTCATGGTCGACCTGCTCGTCGGCCTCGTGGTCGGCGGTGTCGGCACCGTAAGTGGCGCCGTCATCGGTGCCATCGTCGTGGTGTTCGGCCGTTGGCTCTGCCAGACCTACTTCGACTACTCGACATCGTCGATGATCTGGCTTGCCCTCGCCGTCACGGCCGCGATTCTCGTGAGCCGTAACCAAGACGCCATGGGCCGCAAGGTCATGGCGTTCCTCGGCACATTCGTTGCGTTGTGCGCCGTCGGCCTTGCGCTCTTTGCTGCCGTCGACATTCCGGGGCTGTACCAGCTCAACGGTGATGGCCCGCTCTCGCAGGCCATCTTCGGTGTCGTCCTCATCGTCGTGGTGTTCTTCGCCCCGCAGGGGATCATCGGTGCGATCCGCAAGGTCCGTGCGAACTTCGTCCAGATCCGGCCCGTGCCACCCGCACTGCCCGCAGGAGCCGAGTCGATCTCGGTGCACTTCGACCCCGACATCATCGCCCACGCGTGACGCCTGACACATCTGTCATGTCACATCCGACTAATTTTATTAACGATCGCCGTCCCAGCCGGGGCGCGTTCATATCCCGGTTGGGATCAACACTTGGAGGGAACACCCATATGTCAAGGAAACTGATGCGCCTTTTGGCCGTCCTGTTCTCGTTGGCTCTTCTCGCTACCGCTTGCGGTAGCGACGGAGCTGTCGATGCTGTCACCGACGCAGCGTCCGATGCGGCCGATGCCGTTGAAGATGCTGTCGATGACGCCATGGACGACGAAGAGGCCATGGACGACGAAGAGGCCATGGACGACGAAGAAGTCGGCGGCGCCGTCGACGAAGACGCTGCACAGGATGCAGTAGAAGACGCCACCGAGGTCGAAGACGGCGGTGTCCAGAATGACGCCAGCCTCGCCGAGCTCGAAGCACAGTGGGCCGAGGCCCGCGCTGCAATCGTCGCTGACATCAAGGCCGGCGGCTACGGCGTTGACGGTGACACCGTCAACGGTCCTGCTGGCATGACCATCGACCTGTCGGCGTGCCCCGCTGACTGGAGCGACACCGCCGGTATCGCCGACGGACAGATCACGATCGGTCACACGACCGCTCAGTCCGGTGCACTTGCTGCATACGGCAACATCGGTGTCGGTATGGGCGCCTACTTCGACTACGTGAACGCCAATGGCGGCGTTGGTCCTGATGGCCTTGAGCTCAACCTGATCATCAAGGACGACGCATACGTCGCAACCCAGACCCAGGAGCTCGTCGCTGAGCTTCTCCAGACCGAGGATCCCTTCTACATCACGACGCTCGGTTCGCCGAACACCTTCGCGGTGCAGGGAACGCTCAACGAGAACTGCGTGCCGCAGCCAATGTCCATGACTGGCCACCAGGCATGGGGCGACCCGTTGAACAACCCATGGACCACTGGTCTGCAGATGTCCTACGCCACCGAGGCACTCCTCTGGGGCTCGTGGATTGAGCAGAACATGGAGCCTGGCACCAAGGTTGCTGCGCTCGTCATGGATAACGACTTCGGCCTCGCTTACGAACAGGGCTTCGAGCGCTTCGCGGAAGCATCCGACGTCATCGACTCGGTCGACTTCGTGCGCCACGATCCAGCAGCGGCAACGCTGACCAACGAGGTCACAACCCTCGCTGCAGGTGGACCTGACGTGTTCATCGCGATGACCGCTGGTAACCCATGCGTGCTCGCGATCCAGGAAGCTGCTCGCGCCGGTATCACCGTCGAAGCTGACGCCTACTTCATGCCTTCGGTGTGCAAGGCAGTGTCGGCCTACATGGCTCCCGCTGGTGAAGCTGCTGCTGACTGGCTGATCTTCGGTGGTGGCTGGAAAGACAGCACCGATCCTCAGTACGAATCGGACACCTACATCGCGTGGATGAACGAGCAGATCGACGCCGCTGGCCTCGACTCTGGCGTTTCCCTCTACGCATCTGGCTTCGGTCAGTTCGGCTGGAGCCACGTCCAGGCACTGCAGATTGCTGCAGAGCTTGACGGCGGTCTCACCCGTACCAACTTCATGATTGCTCAGCGTGCGCTCCGCATGGACCACCCAGCCCTTCTCGAAGGCATCAACTTCGGCATGAACGGTGCTGACGATGCGTACCTCGTCGAAGGTTCTGACCTCAGCCGCTTCAACTTCGATGACCAGTCCTGGATCATCGAAGGCGGCATCATCGACCTTGATGGCCAGTCCCCGAACTGCGCCTGGGTTGCTGGCGAGGGTTGCTGACACCTACCTAACTTGATCGTTCCGGCATCGCCGGAACGGCCAAACACTCGGCTCGAAGGCCGGTGGGCACACGCCCGCCGGCCTTCGGCCGTTTTCGAGTTCCCACGACTTTGTGCTGGTGACCCCAGCGGCTTCAATGGTCGGCTGATGGAGTTGTTCCTGCAGCGCTGTTTCGACGGCATGTTCAACGGCGCGATCTATGCGTCGTTGGCGCTGGCGATCGTCATGATTTTCCGATCGACTGGCCTGTTGAACTTCGCGCAGGGCGAGATGGCGATGATGAGCGGCTACATCGCGCTCGTGCTACTCAGCGCACCTGGTGCGGCCGGATTCGGCTTCTCGCTCAACGGGACCGAATGGGCGTCGCAATGGATCCCGTTTCATCCCTGGCCGGTGTGGCTTGCGATCGTTGCGGGGGTGATCTTCGGCGGTGTGCTGGGGGCGGTCGTTGAGCGGTTCATCATGAGACCGCTCGAAGGGAAGTCGGCCCTCTCGCAGGTGAATGTCACGATTGGCATGCTCATTCTGCTCAATGGCCTGACGTTGTGGATTTGGGGGCCGTTCGCGCGAGCGTTCCCGAGCCCGTTTCCGAACGAGATCAACGACTTCGTGTCGATCGGCGGCGCCCGTCTTCGGTACACGACCATCGGCGTCTGGATCGTGCTGCTGATCGCGATCGTCGGCCTGGGCTACCTGTTGCAGAACACGAAGACGGGGCTCGCGTTCCGAGCTATCACCAGCAACCGTGACGGGGCTGCGCTCGTCGGGGTCCCGGTCGGACGAACACTCACGATTGGCTGGGCGATCGCAGCTGGCATCGGCGCGCTGTCAGCGTCGCTCGTTGGCGGCACGATCGTGCTTGAGCCGCTGACGATGATGAAGATGCTCATCTACGCGCTGGCGGCTGCGACGATCGGCGGCCTCGACAGTCCGCTCGGCGCGATCGTCGGTGGCTTCATCGTTGGCCTTGCCCAGTCGCTTGCCCCTGGCTACTTGGGCATCCCCACTGAGTTGTCTCTGCTGCCGCCGCTTGCAGCGATGGTCCTGGCGCTGGTGCTGCGCCCACACGGCTTGTTCGGCACGGTGCCCGTGAGCCGAGTATGACGGCGCTGCAGGAACCGCAAACGGGCGCGCCCTCGCCGCCTGAGTCGACCGACCGGTCACCCTGGTTCTGGCCCGGATGGGCGCTGCTCGCCCTTGTGATCGTGGTGCCGGCAATCGTGTCCAGCCCCCTCGATCTGAACAAGCTGTCGAGGCTGGTCGTGCTCGTGCTCGCCGTGCTCGGCGTGAATCTGCTGACGGGGTACACCGGCCTGATTTCGCTCGGCCACGGCGTCTTTGTGGGCATCGGGGCGTTCACCATGGCGAACCTCATCGACCAAGGCTTGTCGTTGTTCGTCGCCGGCATCTTGGCGACCGCATTCACCGGGTTCGTGGGCCTGATCCTCGGCCTGCCGGCACTGCGGGTGCGAGGGCTCTATCTGGCCCTCATTACCTTCGGCATCGCGCTCGCGTTTCCGCCCTTTGCGCGCCGTCTTGGCAGTTGGACCGGTGGCGTCACGGGCCGCAACGTCACCAACGACGCGTTCGTGCCGCCCTCGTTCCTCGGCCTCGATGATCACGTTCATGTGTGGCGCTATGGCTGGTGCATCATCGTCGTGGCTGTGTGGTTCCTCATCGCTCGCAACCTCATCAACAGCCGGATGGGCAGAGCGCTGCGCACGTTGCGCGACAACGAGCCCGCCGCCGCGACCTTCGGCATCAACGTTCGGGCAACCAAGGCCGGCGTCTTGGCGGTATCTGCCGCGATGGCCGGAACCGCCGGGGTCCTCCAAGCGATCCTGAATCCGTACATCAGCCATGGCGACTTCGATGCGTTCCTTTCCCTTCGGCTCTATGCGGCCGCAGTGCTGGGCGGGCTCGGCACGCTCGTCGGCGCCTTGTTCGGCGTGCTGGCGCTCATTGCGGTGCCGGCGTTCAACGGAGCGGTCGGGCTCATCGACAACGAGGCCGTCGTGTTTGGCGCTGGGTTGATTCTGGTGACGTTTCTCGCCCCCTCAGGCATCGCTGGCTTGTTCCTTCGCCGGTCGGGGAACAGTCCGACGCCCTAGCGGGTTCCCTCTCCATGAGCACCCCGTCTTTGCGCCTCGTTCGCGTCGCTGCTTGGGCGGTGCTTGCCGCACTCATCGCTGCCGCGTGCAGCTCGGATCCGCAACCGGCCGCAGCTGCGGCTGCTCCAACGCCGACGGCACCAGCGCCTACCGCCACGTCCGTCCCCGCAGACCCAGCCCCGGTGCTTGCTGCCGCGGCGGCGCTCATCGAGAACGCCAACAGCGCGACCGCCTCGGCCTTCGTCGATGCCGCCACCGAGAATGGCGACATCCGCTGGGTGCCGTGGCTGCTCGACCTGCTTCGTTTCGACCCGTCGCTGCAGATCTCGAACGACATCAGGGCGACCTTGGAAGCCATGATCGGCATCCCGTCCGAGAATCGCATTCCCGACATGATCAACTACGGAAGTTGGTCCGCGTCGATGGGGCTCGACGGCGGCGAGGGCTACCGGGACTTCAAGGTCGCGTTGTACGAGCGCCTCGACGCCGAGTTCGGCCCGCTGCTCGACTCGGTCGCCGACCAGACCGAGCTGGCCGCAATCCAGTGGGGCGGCGTGCCCGTTGGCGGCATTCCCGAACTCAACGACCCCGAACGCGTCCCAGCTGCTGAGGCTGACTGGATGGTCGACGACGAGGTCGTGCTCGGCGTGATCGCCAACGGCGAAGCCGTCGCCTATCCCCTGCGGATCATTGCTCGTCACGAGCTCGCGAACGACACGGTCGGAGGTGACAACTTGGCGATCGTCTACTGCACGTTGTGTCGATCAGCGATCGTGTACGAGCGCGAGGTCGAGGGCCAGACCGTCCAGTTCCTGACCAGCGGTCTGCTCTCGAACTCGAACAAGATCATGCTCGATGTCGAAACCCAGACGTTGTGGAGCCATCTTCGAGGCACCGGCATTGGGGGCCAGCACCTTGGCGTCGAGCTGACCGTTCGGTCGGTGAACCACATGCGCTGGAGTGACTGGGTCGCCGAGAACCCCAACACCGAGGTCCTCACGATTCCGTCACCGATCTTCTTCGATGATCCCGAGCGTCCGCCGATCGCCTACGACTACACACCCGGCGAGGCCTACGCGTCGTACTACGAGAACCCCGACGTGTGGTTCCCCGTCCTCGACACGCCCGAAACATGGCCGCTCAAGACCGACGTCGTCGGCATCGAGCACAATGGCGATTCGGTCGCCTTTTCGGTCGAAGCGTTCAATGCGCTCGATAAGACGATCGTGGTCGAAGTCGGCGGCGAGCCGTTTACGGTCGAGCCGACCGGTGTCGGTGCCCGCGTGTTCGATACCGATGGTGAGCGTGTGATCACCGAGCAGTCGTTCTGGTTCGCGTGGTTCGCGAACCACCGCGAGACCCGAACGCTCACTGACCTTTCTGACTTCTGAGCCCGGCCACTAGCTTCGGGGCGTGAGTAACACCTCGTCATCTTCGGCCAGCCCGATCGGCATCGCCATCATTGGCCTCGGCACCGTTGGACTGCGCTACATCGAGCAATATCAACTGCACGATGGCTTTGAGATCGTTGGCGGATACGACGTCTCCGAGGCAGCGGCGAGCACTGCGCAAGAACGGTTCGGGATCACGCTGTCGACATCGGCCGAAACACTGATCGAGGACCCGGCAGTCACTGCGGTCTACGTCGCCGTGCCACCGCTGTTCCACGAGCACTATGTCGACCTCGTCGTTGCGGCTGGCAAGGCGCTGATGTGCGAGAAGCCGCTCGGGGTCGATGACGCCGAGAGCGCTGGCATGGTCGAGCGAGTCGAAGCTGCTGGCACTCGAGCGGCAGTCAACTACGTGTTCGGCGCTGCGCCGAGCGCGGTGCGACTGCTGAGCGATGTGGCTGCGTCTGGCGACAGCATCCACGGTGTGGACCTCCGGGTGCACTTCGAGGAGTGGCCACGAGCCTGGCAGGCCGGTGCAGGCTGGCTACGCGATCGTGACCAAGGCGGCTGGGCCCGAGAGGTCATCTCGCACTACGTCTTCTTGATGCTGCGCCTGTTCGACGGTCCGGTCACGGTCGAGCAGTGCTCGGCCTACTTCCCCGCCGACGGCACGTCGGAGCAACGCCTGGTCGCACTCCTGCGAGCCGACGGTGTTCCGATCCACGTGTTGGGCTCGAGCGACTCGGCCGGTGCCGACGAGGTCGAGTTCACAGTGCGCGGTACGAGCCAATCGTGGCGCCTGACGAACTGGTACCAGTACGCGACGACGAGTCGTGGCGGCGAGTGGACCCCCGGCTTATCCGACGAAGAAGCGGCCGGCCCGGCCGCCTATGCCGCCCAGCTCGGGCAACTCACCGCCCTCGTCAACGACGAGCCCCAAACGCTCGCAACGTTCGCCGAAGCCCTCGAGGTGCAGCGCATCGTCGAGCGCATGCTCGAGATCGCCGCTGAGGCTGGCTGATGGACGTCCGCTCGCTGATGCGCCGCTCGGCGCAGTTCCACTCCGGGATCACTGCGGTCATCGATGGTGAGACTCGCCTGAGCTTCGGACAGGCATGGGAGCGCGGTCTGCGGATGGCGAACGCGCTGCTCGAAGCCGGCTTGGAGCCGGGCGACCGAGTCGGCGTGCTCGAGGACAACACGTTCGAGTCGGTCGACTTCTTCTGCGGGACGGCCGCTGCAAACGTGGTGCGGGTTCCGCTGTACCCACGCAACAGCCGCGAGGCGCATCGGCACATGTTGAGCCATACCGGGTGTCGAGCCCTCGTGGTGTCGGCAAGCCATGCCGAAGCCGTCGAGGGCATCGACGGCGAGGTGCCATCGCTCGAACAGATCATCGTCCGAGACGACAGCTACGAATCGTGGCTCGCCGGGTTTTCGGCCGAGGACCCGGACCCGACCGTCAACGAAGACGACTGGTTCATCATTCGCCATACCGGCGGAACGACCGGACCTTCAAAGGGTGTTGGCTACACCCACAAGACCTGGCTCGACGCAGGCCGTGACTGGTTCTACGCGTTCCCGCCGGTGCAGAAGGGTGACGTGTGCCAACACGTCGGACCGATCTCGCACGGCTCTGGCTACCTGTTCACGCCGATGTGGCTCAGCGGCGGGACCAACCTGCTGGTTGGCGCGTTCGACCCGCCGGCGGTCGTCGAGACGATGGCCAAGGAACGGGTTGCGTACGGCTTCCTGGTTCCGACCATGCTCAATGCGCTCGCCCGTGAACCCGGTGCACGAGACCATGACTGGTCGGGCCATCTGAAGTGCCTTCAGATCGGTGGCGCGCCGATCGCCGATGACACCGCATTGCTCGCACGAGACGTGTTCGGCAACGTGCTCTACCAGGGCTACGGCCAGACCGAAGCGGTTCCGATCACGATGATGGGCCCGGACGAGTGGTTCAGCGACGTCGACGGATCGAACCCGTTGCGCTCGGCCGGTCGACCCCTCCCCTTCGGCGACCTCGCCATCGTCGATCCCGACACTGGCGACGAGCTACCGAATGGGGCCGAGGGAGAGATTGCCATTCGCTGCGATGGCCAGATGACCGGCTTCTGGGACAACCCCGAGGCGACCAGCGAACGGATGCGAGACGGCTGGGTGCTTTCGGGCGACATCGGCGTGCTCGACGACAACGGCTACCTCTACGTGCTCGACCGCAAAGACGACATGATCATCAGCGGCGGGTTCAACATCTGGCCCGCCGAGCTCGAGAACGTGCTGACCAATCACCCCGACGTCATCGAGGCGGCCGTCTTCGGCGTGCCCAGCGAGCGCTGGGGCGAGAGTCCCCACGCCGTGTGCACGGTCAATGCGTCGGCAACCGTGACGGGCGACGAACTGATCGCGCTGTGTGCGGAGCGACTCGGCTCGTACAAGAAGCCGACCACGGTGGAGCTCACGACCGAGCCCCTGCCAAAATCACCCGTCGGCAAGCTCGCCCGCAAGGTCCTGCGGGAGCCCCACTGGGCCGGGCACGACCGGCGAGTCGCCGGCAACTGAACCCGAAAACTGAGTCCGGCAACTGGCGCGGCGCTCAAGCGTGGGTGATGATTTCTGCTGGCGGGCTGCCGAGGTCGCCCAGGTGGTTCGTGTCGTTGAACGAACGCAGGAACCAGCGGTCTTCGGTCAGCACGAGTCGGTGAATCGCACAGTTGTCTGAACCTGCGAAGCCACGCATGTGTGAGCCGGTCGCATGGGCGCAGAGGGCCGACACGACTCCGCCGTGCACAAAGGCAACCACGTGCTCGTCAGGATGCGCCTCGTGGATGCGCTTGATCGCGCCGCTCGTGCGGGCCTGCAGCTCTTCGTTGGTCTCGGCGCCAGGAACGTGGCCCCACTCATAAGTCTGGCGGAATGCGATCGCCCCTGGGTGCGTGAGCTCGTGGAGCATCTTGCGGAAGACCCCGCCCTCCCATTCGCCCAAGAAGACTTCGCGGAGGTCATGCTCTTCGGTTGGCTGCATTCCCGTGCGCTCGACCAACGGCGCGGCGGTCTGATGGGTTCGGGTCAGTGAACTCACGTAGAGCTGATCGATCGCTTCGGTATGAAGCCGCTCGCCCACCGCACCCGCTTGCTGATGACCGAGCTCAGTCAGCAGCGGGTCACCGTGGCCGTGCTTGAGCTCGAACATCTCGCCCTCGGGCAGCCCCTGGGTCTGGCCATGGCGCACGAGCGTGAGGCGCGTCGCACCGGGTGGGACCGCGAACGAGGTCTGGGCTTGCGAGGACATAGGTGAGGCTCCGGTTGGTCAGTTGGAACGCTTGAAGACGGGCCGCTCGGGAGTCGAGTCGGCCTCGTCAAAGGCGTAGCCCATGCCGGTGAAGCCGGTGATGCCAGCGGCCGACGTGATGCGTTCCTGAATCAGATATTGGCTCATGGCGCCGCGGGCCCGCTTCGCAAAGAAGCTGATGTTCTTGTACGGGCCGCCGTCTTTCGAGTCGAGGAACGCGGGTGCGATGACCTTGGCGTCGAGACGGTTCGTGTCCACGGCGTGGAAGTACTCGTTCGACGCCAGGTTCACGAGCAGCTTGGAGCCGGGGCTCGCTGCCATGTCCTCGTTGAGCATGTCGACGACTTCGGTGCGCCAGAACTCGTACAGGTTGGCGCCACGGCGGTTCGAGAGCTTGGTGCCCATCTCGAGGCGATACGGCATCATCAGGTCGAGCGGACGGAGCACGCCGTACAGACCCGACAAGATCCGCAGCGTCTTCTGCGAATGGGTGAAGTCGCGCTCGGAGAAACTCGCGGCGGCGTCGAGACCGGTGTACACGTCGCCGTTGAACGCCAGAACGGCGGGGCGCGCGTTCTCTGGGGTGAACGGCCGCTGCCAGTCTTGGAAGCGTTCGAAGTTGAGCTCGGCGAGCGCAGGCGAGACCTTCATCAGCATCTGGATCTCGCCGGGTGACTTGGCTGCCATGATCGCAACCAGTTTTTCGGCCGAGTCCAGCATGCGCGGTTCGCTTGATTTCTTCGTCGCGAGCGGGGTCTCGTAGTCGAGCGACTTTGCAGGTGACACAACGATCAGCACAGTGCGTAGCTTAGGAGTCATGCAGGACATCGACCCGACCGTATGGGTACACGAATCATCATTTCTTTATGGCCGTATCCAAATTGGGAGAGGAAGCTCAGTTTGGCCGCAGGTCGTGATGCGGGCCGAGAACGCTCGCATCGAAATCGGACGTATGACGAACATCCAGGACTTCACGATGATCCATGTCGGCGCGACCCAGCCGACGATCATCGGTGACTTCTGTTCGATCACGCACCACTGCACGATTCATGGCGCCACGATCGGTGACAACTGTCTGATCGGTATCAACGCGACGATCATGGACGGCGCCGAGATCGGCGCCGGGTCGATCGTCGCTGGTGGCGCCTTCGTGAAGGAGGGCTCGGTGTTCCCCGAGAACTCGATCATCATGGGCGCTCCGGCCAAGCTGAAGACCGAGCGGGACAACCACAAGGCGAACCGTTTCAATGCGTGGATGTACTACCGCAATGCCGAGTTCTATAAGCAAGGCCGCCACGACGCCTGGAGCTCGGATGACTTCGAGGCGTGGATGACCGCCAAGCAGGCCGAGATCGCGACCGACGCCGACCTGGATCTGATCTGATGCCGACCCCGCATATCTCCGCACCCGACGGCGCTTTCGCCCCGTCGCTGCTCATGCCTGGTGATCCCAAGCGTGCCGCCCGCATCGCCGAGGTCTTCCTCGACGACTCCGAGCTCGTGACCGATGTTCGAGGCATGACTGGGTTCACTGGCACCTGGAAGGGCACTCCGGTGTCGGTCATGCCGTCCGGCATGGGTGTCCCGTCCGCGGCGATCTACATCACCGAGCTCGCTCGGCACTACGGCGTGCAGCGCATGATCCGGGTCGGCACGGCTGGCGTCTACGCGCCTGATCTTCAGCTTCGACAGATCGTGGCCGCAACGTCGGCCGTCACGAATAGTGCGCTCCCCGCCGCGCTCGGAGCGCCCGACGAACTCGCTGTGACCAGCTCGCTCCTCGATATCGCGACCGGCGTTGCTCAGGCAGCTGACGTTTCCCTGGTCACCGGCACCGTCTTCACGAGCGACATCTTCTATGAGCCCGACGACGATGCGCGCCTCGCCCATACGGCGGCTGGCGTGTTGTGTGTCGAGATGGAGACTGCGGCGCTGTATGCACTGGCTGCACTCGAGGGGTTCGAGGCCCTGGCGATGTTCACCATGACCGATCACCTCGTGACCGGCGAGCACCTGACGTCAGAAGAACGCCAAGAGGGCGTTGACGAAATGCTCGCCCTTGCACTGGACATCGCCATCGCGTAGCCCGCCTCGCAGCCCTCGTGGCGAGGCGTTGCTGTTGGCAATGCAGGGGCCGATCGCGCAGCGGGCTTGAAGAACTACGCGATCGGCCGTGCATGGTCCGCATCGGGCGGGTGCAATCAGTACACGCCTGAGCCGGGTCGTTTGGTCCCTCGCTGCGCAGACTTATTCGGGCTGCGCGGACTCGATCCGACAGGTCACGTTGGCGACGCCGTCACCGGTCGTGTCACAGGTTGTCTCGACAAGCGGCACGCATGTCTCTACGGCGCCGTCGCCGTTGAGATCGACAGCCTGATAGTCCGCTCGGGCCTGGTCGGGCGATGTGCAGCTGTAGGTCGTCAAGAGCTCGCAGAGCGCGTCGGCGGTTCCGTCACCGTCGAGATCGCACTTGAGCAGGCCCTGTTCGGGCACCGACCCTGGCGCAATCCGAGCATCAGCGGGACGCCCCAGCCGGTTGGGCGTTGACGCTTGTGGCGAGCCGGGTGGCAGGGTGTCGACCGTGCCGGGATCCGCGTCGGCCGGTCCGGTCTGTGCTCCATCGTTCGGGGCATCACCGGTCGGAGCCTCGCCAGTCTGGCCGGCATCGGTCTGGCCGCCCTCGGTTGGGACTTCATCGTTCGGCTCGTTGGGATCGAGCAACGTCGCAGTCTCTGGCGGCGTCGGGTCAGGATTCTGCGCAGCGCCAACCTCGGGTGTTGCCGTGGGTTCGACGGTCGGCGCAACCGTTGGCACTGGCGTCGGCACTGCGGTCGGAACGGGCGTCGCTGGCGGGACAGGGGTTGGCGTCGGGGCCACGGCTGGAGCCGAACCGGCGGGGCTCGTGTCTTCTGTACTGCCCTCGACAGGCGTTGACCCATCGGAACCCGAACCCGCAGGACTGTCCCCGTTCGCCGCACCGGCCGTGGGGGCCTCAACCCCGTCGGCCTCGGCATCGGTCGTTGCTGCGTCGATATCGAGGTCCGGCGCCGCCTGTGCTGCCCCGGCCTGATCGGCGTCTGCGGTCACGATCGGAGCAGTGGTCGGCTCAAACACCGCGGTCGTCGGCGCGGGAACGAGCTCGCTCTCGGTGGCGACGTCGTCGACTTCGATGGTGGTGCCGCCGCCTTGGAATCGACCGAGGTCGCCTCCGAACGCCACGACGAGAGCGAACGCACCCGCGACAGCGATGGCCGAGCGCTTGGCCAGCTTGCGACGGCGCCCTCGCTTCCAGGCCCCGTGATAGGACGGCGCCGGTTCCGACGTCGCCAGCCCACGCCCCGCGGCGCGAACGGCGGATTCGAACGGATCAGTCATGCATGTCTCCAAGCTCCGCCCGAAGTCGTTTCAATGCCCTCGCGTACCGACTCTGCACCGTCCCGGGTGCGACGCCGAGGGCCTCGGCGGTTTGTTCGATCGACCAGTCCTCGATGAGTCGCAACACGATGACGGACCGATGCTCGACCGAGAGCGACCGCAGGGCAATCAAGATCCGGTCCTGGAGTTCGACGTCGGGCGACTCGAACGTTCCGGCGACCGGAACATCGTCGGTGATGACCTCGCGCTTGCGCTTACGGAAGCGGCTCGTCGCCCAGTTCATGGCGACCCGGTAGCACCAGCCGGCGGGATTGTCGTAGTGCTCGATGCGATCCCACCGTTCGCACGCACGAGCCATAGCTTCTTGGGCGGCGTCTTGCGCGAGCTGCGAATCGCCCAGCGATGCGGTCAAGGTGCGCGACAGGGTCTGGATGTTCTGTTGGTAGAACCCGGCGAATGCCGACTCGCGCGAGGTCGACATCGTCACAAATCCTGCGATCGCGATGTCAGACACAATGCTTCCGAACCCAAGCCTCTGAGGGCTTCCATACGCAACCCTCGTAGGCAATACACGCCCGAGTAGCTGGGTTTGGTCCCACGAATCGCGAATATCTCGCGCATGGGTGAGTTGGCCTTAGCGCTTGGCTTCGGCCGCGATCCGCTTCTTGGTTGCCGCCCATCCACAGATAGGGCAGGCGCCCAGGTCATGGTTGCGGGCCGGGCAGTAGTCGCGACCAAAGAAGATGATCTGCAAGTGCCGGTCGTTCCAAGTCTCTTCGGGGAAGACCGCCTTGAGATCCTTCTCGGTCTTGGTGACGTTGGAGCCGTCGCTCAGTCCCCAGCGGTCCGCCAGACGATGGATGTGCGTGTCGACGGGGAACGCTGGCATGCCGAACGCTTGGGACAGCACGACACCGGCCGTCTTGTGGCCCACACCGGCGAGCGATTCCATGAACTCCCAGTCCGGGAGGATCTCACCGCCGGCATCCAGGATCTGATGGGCCATCGTCGAGAGGTTCTTCGCCTTGGTCGGCGCAAGACCTACCTGGCGGATCAGTTCAAGGATGCGGTCAGGATGGAGCGCCGCCATCTTCTCGGGCGTGCCACCCTCGGCGAAGAGCGCCGGCGTGATCTCGTTGACCTTCTTGTCGGTCGTCTGGGCCGACAACGCGACGGCAACGGTCAGCGTGTACGCATCGGTGTGATCGAGCGGCACTGGGATCGTCGGGTAGAGATCGTCGAGGATCTCACCGATCTTCTTGGCTTTGTCGGCGCGCTTCATGTCAGGCGAAGACCAGGATCAGCACGACGACGATAATGAGGGCGAGCAGCGCCATAGGGATCAGCCGTTTGAAGACGGCCCCGCCTGCAACATCGAGCAGGTCAAGCGCTTCGTCGTCATCGTCCTCGGCCACGGCTGCGACGGACCCGGTGTCGGCGGTCGATGCAACGGCCGAGGCGGCGGTGGCGGTGGGGGCATCTGCGGCATCAGCATCGGCATCGGCCTCGGCGCTCGCCGCGGCGATGTCTTCGAGGGCAGCCGTGCCTTCGAACTTGGTTTCCAGGCAATCGGCGAACTGGCCGAGGAGCTTCTCACTGACGTCTTGCATGACGCCGCGTCCGAACTGCGCGACCTTGCCGGTGATCTTGAGATCGGTGCTGATGTCGACCCGGGTCTGATCGTTGCCCTCGTCATGCATCTCAGCGGTGATGAGCGCCTGGGCGTTGCCCGCCCCGCGAGAGTCTCGACCCTTGCCGTCGATCACGGCTCGGTGGTTCTCGTCGTCGCGCTCGATGAACTCGGCGCTTCCTCGGTACTCAGCGGTGACCGGCCCGACTTTGATCTTGACCGAGCCCGAATAGACGCCGTCCTTCTCGTCGGTCAGCTTGGCCCCGGGGAGGCATGGAGCGATCCCCGGGATGTCGGTCAGCATTGTCCACGCTTGCTCCACCGGCGCATCGATGGTGAAGCTGTTCTCGATCTTCATGTGCTCTCTCCCGCCGCTCGGTCGCGGCGGGACCAGTATTGCCGCTCACCGTCGGGCTGAGGTGCCCAAGCAGAGCGTGATCAGCGCAGGACGGCGGGCGAGTCGGCAGCAGGCAGGAACAGCTCAGGTTCAGAGCCGGGAGCGATGTCGAGCATCCAGATGTCGAACTGTGGTTGGACGTCGGTGCCGTCGTCTCCGTCGGGATGGATCGCGTAGAGGATGGTGTCGTTGTCGAGCCATTCGACTTGGTCGTCAACCGACCGAGTCTCGCCGAGCCGCCACTGCTCCCCGGTCGACAGATCGACGACGGCAAGCGCGTATTCGCCTTCGGGAAGAGTCTCTTTGAAGACGAGGTGCTGGCCGTCCGGCGAAATCGACGGGCAGCTTCCGAGATACCCGGTTGGTTCGAGTGTTCGTCGGCTACGGCTGCCGAAGAGCACTTCGGGCTCGTCGCCGAAGAATCCGGTCACGTAGAACTCATCGTTCGTGGTGAAGCTGACGCCCCAGAACTGGCGGTCAGCAGCTGCGTACTTGGAGGCCTCGCCGAGCACTTCGAATTGCACGAGGCCAACCAGGCCGACGCGTTCGTTGACCTCGTCGATCGTCACGATCGTTTCGGCTTCGCCGCCAATGTCGCTGTAGCTCGATCCGGACACGAACCCGGTCGTGCTGGCCACCGAACCATCGGGGGTCATGCGAGCGCGACTTGGCAGCGGGCTCGCATAGCTTCGGACTTCGGGCAGGCCTGCTTGGGTCACGTCAAAGAACTCGGTCCGAAAGGCAGGAGCGAACACGCTCTCGTCTTGGCTGAGGCAGACGCCCCGATCGGCAGCGACATGTACCCGCATGCATTTTCGCTCGAACAGCTCGCGGGAGCCGTCAGGGTTACGAATTGCGAGCCGGCCGTAGTCGTCGCCGGGAACTCGATTGACGACCAGCACGCTGCCAGGCGACAGGTCGATGGCGTCGACTGGAGGAACTTGTTCGGCACTGTCGGCTGCATCGGAGGTCTCGGTTGCATCGGAGGTCTCGGTTGCATCGGCTGGCTCTGCCGAGGTCTCGAACGCCTCGATGGCGGCCTGGGCACGTGCTTCGCGTTCTGCAATGTCTTCGTCGACACGACCCGATGCCCACATCAGATAGGCAAGGCCCAACACGACAAGCAAGACAGCGCCTGCTGCGAGGCCTAGGACCTTGCCCCGAGTTACCGAACTCTCGTCGGCGTCGATGTTCTCAGCCGTCTCACGTTCGGTCATGTCGCTACTCGCGTATCGGGGAACAGGCGGATGGCAAGGAGTATCGCTGCGATCATCGAAACGACATAGATGGTCAGCGCTTCGCTTCGTCCGAAGCTCTGCCACAGCAGACCAAAGGCACCCGCAGAGATCATGCGAGCGACGGCGATTACGACGGTGATGAGCGCGATGCCAGAGGCACGAATGTGGCCGCCGACGAGTCGCGACGCCATCGCAGAAACGACGCCGTCGGTGGCGGCGTAGTACGCCCCCAGCAGCCCGAGGCACGCAATGCTGATGACCAGGCTGAGCTCGCTGAAGCCCAGAAACAGGTAGACGACGATCAACAGCAGGTGCCCAGTGATGAAGACGGGTCGAGTCCCGATCCGGTCGGCGAGACGCCCCACCGGGACCGCGAGCGCAAGATAAACCACGGCGGTGCCGACGAACAGCAGCGGGAAGTAGCGCGCACTCAGATCGGTGGTCCGCTGGATGACGAGGTAGACGAATGCGTCGCTCACCGTGAACAGGCTCAGACCTGCGACGCCGATGGCGAGACGTCGCATGCCGGGAACCGCCAGCACATCTCGCCATTGGTCGCGGATCGCGGGACGACGTTCGGTCTTCGGTTCCGCTTGGGGCTTCTCTTGCGCAAAGGTCGCAATGATTGCGACACCGATGACAGCCGCCACAGCGCTGAGCACGAAGACGGCATCGAACGCGCCAGGCGCTTGCGACAGCACGACAAAGGCAACAAGCGGGCCGAGCAACGCGCCGGCAGTGTCCAAGCTGCGGTGGACGCCAAAGGCAGTGGCAAGTCGGCTCGGGTGGGTCGAGAGCGAGATCAGGGCGTCGCGGGGCGCGGTTCGCAGGCCTTTGCCGATCCGGTCGGCGAGTAGGAACGGCACCGCCGGGATCGCAGCGACGAGCGCGCTCGCGACAAGACCGACTCGGGTCGCAGCCGAGATGGCATAGCCCGTTGCTGCGGTCCGTTTGTGGTTCTGGCGGTGGTCGGCGACGCTGCCTCCCCAGATCCGGAAGACGGCGTTCGTTCCCTGGTAGGCCGCTTCGAACAGGCCGAATCCCAGGATTGAGAAACCGAGCGATGTGGTGAGGAACAGGGGCACCACGGCGAGCACCATCTCGGAGGAGATGTCACTAAAGAAGCTGGTCAGCCCAAGCGCGATCAGGTTCTGGGAGAGCACACGGGACGGCTCGATCCCGGTCGACGTCGCCGTGCGTTCGGGCGCGTTTCGAACCGACGGGTACACCTCTCAAGTATCGGCCGAACGGCCCAGGCTTTGAGGTCACTCAGGTAAAAACGGCCCGGTTGGGGATGAGCCGGCGCCACAACCGAGATCGATCGTCCGCGGGGCTGCGTTGAGTGCCTCGATCGCGAAACCAGCGGCGGCCTTGTAGTTGGCCATGTAGGCCTCGACCTCGGCTCGTGGGATGACGTCGTCGATGTTGTCGAAAACACCACCGCACCGCTCGTCGACCAGCCCGAGAATGCCGACCGGGCCATGGCCCCGGTTGCGCAGCACCAACGCCGACATGTCGTCGATCAGATCACGTTCGAATGCACCGAGCGCAGCTTCGCCAACCCCGTGCGACTGGAGCTTGGCGCCCGTGACACGAGCGTCGACGATCGCTTGGCTCGCGCCATTGGATCCGACGGGGTACATCACGTGGGCTGCGTCGCCGACGAGGCAGACCCGCCCGTCGACCCATCGATCGACCGGATCACGATCGACCATCGGGAACTCCCAAACCGCCGGTGCACCCTCGACCAGTGCGGGGATGTCGAGCCAGTCGAAGTTCCAATCCGCGAACGACGGCAAGAACTTGTCGATGTCGACTTGCGCATTCCAATCCGACGATGGCGCACCTTGGGCCGTGTCGAAGGTCAGCTCAGCAATCCAATTCTGGAGCTGCAGACCGGTCTCGGGATCGACCGCCGAGATCGGATAGTGCACGAAGCGTTGCTCCATTGAGCCGACCAGGGTGAACGACGCTCCGGTCCGGATCGGCGCACCAGGGGTAGCCCCACGCCAGAGCACCTGGCCGCCCCACTGCGGTGGTGGCTGGTCGGGGTGCATCTGCTGGCGCACGGCGGAGTGCAACCCGTCGGCAGCGATCAGCACGTCGCCTTCGACATCGACCTGGGCACCATCGCGGGTGTCGACATGCGCGACCACCCGGTCATCGAGTGACGTGTACCCGACGACGCGGTGCCCAGTGCGAACCGAGTCGGGTCCCATCCGATCGAGAACCGTCCGGTAGAGCAGCATCTGGAGCTCGCCCCGGTGGACCGAGTATTGCGGCCATCGGTAGCCGGCCTCGCGCCCTCGCGGCTCTGCCCAGACGTCGTTGCCACTCCGGCCAACAAGCGCCCACTCCCGAGCCTCGATGCCGATCGCGTCGAGGTCGTCTTCGAACCCGAGGTCAAAGAGTTCACGAATCGCATTGGGTTGGAGATTGATGCCGACACCGAGCGGAGCAAGCTCACGCACCGATTCGAGCACGATGGCCGGAACGCCAATCTCGTGGCAGGTGAGTGCCATTGTGAGGCCGGCAATCCCGCCCCCGGCGATCAGCACCGTCATGTCAGCTCCCCTCGCCGCTCCCCTTCTCGCCGGATCGCGGCAAGGATCGAGAGTAGCTGGGGAGCCAAGAACAGCTAGAGCCGCTCGTCAGCCGCAGACGTCAGCTCCATCAAGGCGGCATCCGTCGACGTCGATGAACGGCCGAGGGGGTGCCGCCACTGGAGGCAGCGAAGAGTGTCAGCGCCGACGCAACCACGGCGATGACGACGAGCAGAGTGGTACGAGTTCGTTCCATGGTCTGCAGACGCATGGGTGGCGCCCTATGGTCGCTCGGGCCGGAAGTTCTTCCGACACCCATCCCGATGGAGGCTCTCATGCTGCGCCACTGTGTCATGTTCACCTGGTCCGACGATGTGACCGACGAAGCCAAGGCCGCGGTGTCCGCTGGCCTCGACGGTCTCGCATCGCTGCCAGGTGTTGTGGCCTATCGCCACGGTCCCGACGCCGGGATCAGCGACGGAAACTGGGACTATGTCGTCGTCGGTGATTTCGAAACGACCGAGGCGTACCAGGGCTACGCGGCCGACCAGGGCCACCTCGATCTGATCGCCGAGAAGATTCGTCCGTTCATCACGGGCCGTGCGGCGGTGCAATACGAGATCGGGTAGCCCGCCGCTACTCGCACGGCTCGCTAGCCGACCGCAGCAGAGGTCACTCGGCCGCCGTCGACTTCGATGTTGAGCCGGTCTGCTCGCACGCCATTCGTCGGTGGGTAGACGAAGTTGTCGCGGCGAGCGACCCGAACGAACGAGAACCCTCGCTGCGCAGCCAGCTGGACTGCGCCGTTTTCGCTCAGCCCCAGATAGTCGGCGTTCGACGGCACCGGGGCAGGAGCCGGAGCTGCAGCGGGGGCTGCCACCACGGTGACAGATCCGCACGAGATCGCGCCGCGGGTTCCGTTGAGCTCCCACCGCAACGTCACCGCATACGTGCCGGGGTTGTTGTAATACGCCGACGAGACCGGGTTCGGATCGAGCGTGCCATCACCGTGATCGAACGCATACCGCACGGGCACGTTGGCGGGGTTCTGGGTGGCGGTCAACGTGATGATCTCACCGACGCGCACGGTCCGCGTCGGGATGATGGAGCAGCCGACTTCGATGATTCCACTCGCTGGCGGCGCCGGAGTCGCGGTCGGCCGAGGCGGCACGGGCGCAGGTGTCGGCTGCGTCCGCACAGCAGCGGTAGGGCGGGGAACTGCCGTCGCTCGTGGCGCTGCGGTCGACGTTGGGGCCGGAGTCGAGGTTGGTGCTGCGGTCGGGATCGCCGGGATGAGTGTCGCCGTTGGTGCGGGGAGCGCGATTGGGGTCGGCGTCACCGTCGGAGGTGGGCGTCGCGGCGTCGGAGACGCCTCGGGTGTTGCCGGCAGCGACGTGGATGTTGCGGGCGGTTCCGTTGCCTCGGGCGTCGCCGACTGCGTTTGAGGCGCAGCTGGGGTCGAGGTCGGTGGGGGCGGCACGAACGTGGGTGGTGGAGGAATCGTGGCGACTTCGTCTGGCGCGTTCTGCCCACCGCATGCGCTCAACGAAATGACGATCCCCACGGCCACGCCGAACGCGCGAAGCGCAGGGCGAATACTGGGGGGCACGTATTACTCGACGCACGAGCGGCCACTTTTGTTCCCCGTAACACGAAATTTCGCTCAACCGAGCGAAGCGAACGTCACGTTCCCGTTGTCAATTTCGAAGTTGATCCGGTCCTGGCGGAAGTCGGCAGTGCCGCCAAACTGTTCGTCGTCACGTCTCGTAATGCGCACGACCAGGGCCCGGGACCCGGCGACAGCCCTCGCCTCAGCTTCGGACAAACCGACGTAGTCGCCGGGTTGAAACGCGCCTGCGCCGACGCCGGTTACTTCGATGACGCCGCAGGGAACCGTGCCGGAATCCTCGCCGAGACTCCATGCAAGCGTGACGACATAGTTGCCCGGCGCGGCGAATCGGACGATGGACGACTGGCCGAGGTTGAGCGTTCCATCGCCATGGTTGAACGTGAACGCGAGCATCGGGCTGATCGGATCTTGCACGGCTTGGAACGTGATCGTTTCCTCGACTCGCATGGTCTTTGAGGCTCTATTCGTCGTGCAGCTCACGGCGATACCTTCGGGTCCACCTGGCGTGGGCGTCGGGGTCGGGGTGTCCTCAGAGGTCGGCGTTGTGGTGATTGTCGGCTCGGGCGTCGCTGTTGCAGTCGGGTCGGGCGTCGCTGTTGCAGTCGGGTC
>CAZEMU010000004.1:58643-72665 GCA_964513315.1 uncultured Acidimicrobiaceae bacterium
TCGGGCGTCGCTGTTGCAGTCGGGTCGGGCGTCGCTGTTGCAGTCGGGTCAGGATCGCGTTCCGGGGTCGGGGTCGCCGACCGTGGCGTCGCCGTTGGCGCCGGAGTCGTGGGCGTGTTTGCGGGTTCAGCCGTCGCTGACGGCAGCGGCAGCGCCGTTGGAGCCGGCAATTCGGTCGCAGTTGGCCCCGCTTCGACGGGAGCGGTCGTGGCGACCGGACGCTGAGTCGTTGCTGGGTCAGACGATGACGTAGGCGCCGGGAAGGGCAGTGCCTGGACGGTCGAGGTCGGTTCCGCCGAGACCAGGACCCGTTCCGCAGCGCTTGGCGTCGCACCGCACGCCGACGCGATGAGCGCCAAACCCGTGAGCAGTCGAGCCGCTTGTCGACGGTGGCGCCCGGGCAGAGGAGCGGTGACCGAGCCATGCATCGGAGCAGATGGTAGGCGGTCGCACCCACTTGGCATGTTTCTGCTCAGCCGGCTCGGCACCTGTCCCGGAGCTGACGGGCGATCACAAGCTTCTGCATCTCGCTTGCCCCCTCGCCGATAGTCATGAGCGGAACGTCTCGGTGGTACCGCTCGACGATCTGATCTGCGACGTCCGCGTCGACGGCCACCGGGCTATTCCTTGGGAGCAAGGGTGCGGTAGCCGCCGCCGTAGAAGATGACCGGTTCGTTGGCCGGCTCGGCGGCTTCGAGATGGGTCACGTTGCAGAGCGCGAACTCGTGGTCGCCGGCGTCGATGACCTGGTTCGGGGTGAGCGTGAGCCAAGCGGTGCAGCCGGCGATCTTTGGTGCGCCGTCGACGACGGACCAGTCGAGACCATCGAATCGTTCGTCGAGGTCGCGCATGCAGTTGTTGCTGACGTCGATCTGGTCGGCGCCGAGCACGTTGACGCCCATGACGTCGGCCTGCTTCAGCAGCTGCCACGAGTAGCTATCGGTGGTGCAGAAGAAGCCGGCGAGTGGCGGGTCGAGCGACACCGACACGAAACTGCCGATCACCATGGCGATCGGCTTGTCATCGACCATCGCAGTGACGACGGTGACCGTGGTGGGGACCTGGCCCATCACGTTGCGGAAGTGCTTCGGATCGATCTCACTCATGGCGGAGAAGTTAGTGCACGCCGGCTGTTCGCTCGCAGGCTCAGCGCAAGGAGCGGCGGATCGCAGCCGACGCGAAGTCGACGATGATCGTGACGACAAAGAGTGCGCCAATGGTGGCGACGATGCCGTCGTAGTCGAAGGATGACGTCTGGTCCTCGAAGCGTCGCCCGAGCCCGGCGGCGCCGACGACGCCGACGATCACGGTCTCCCGGATGGCGACCTCCCATCGATACAGGCCAAGGGCGACGAAGCGGGGGGCGACCGCCGGGATCGTGGCGACCGTTTGCGCCGCGGCGTTCGTCGCCCCTGTGGCACGCAAGAGCAGCGCGGGGCGCTGGTCGTTGTTCTCGAGTACCTCGCCTTGGAGCCTTCCGAGCACTCCGGCGTTGTAGAGCCCGAGCGCCACGGCGCCGGGCCAGAGACCGGGGAAGAGCACGAAGACGACCACGAAGGCCCAGACGGGCGGCGGAACCGAGCGGGCGATCAGCAGACCGAAGCGCAGTACGAGGGCCATCGCGTGACGCAGCACACCAGACGCCGACTCTGGACGCTTCGACGGGCGCTGGGCGAGGAAGGCCACGGGCGCGCCGATGCCAAACGCGATCACGATCGAGAGGACGGCGAGGGCGACGGTGTCGATCGAGTCGTTGAGCAGCGTGATTACGCCTCCGTCGCCGATCTCGGGTGGCAACGCATCGGCAGCGAGCTCGCGAGCGAGCGTCCGGGCCCGTTGGCTCCAGAGGTTGGACACGTCAATACCCAGCCGCCACCACGCGACGGGCAGCGCAAGCACGATGGCGGCGGCGCTCATGACCAAGAGCCGGTCCGCGCCAGGTGCGTGGGGTTCGTTGACCTCAGCCGGGCCGACCTCGTCCACGCGAGTCTCGACGGCGAGACCTCGGCGGCGACGACGAACGGCCGACGACCAGCGGTCGGCAATGCCGGACAACAAGATCAGTGCCCAGAGCAGCGTCCACATTTCCTCGTACCGCAGCGATTGGAACGAGAGCGACAGCTGGAACCCGAGTCCGCCAGCACCGACGATGCCGAGCACAGCGGCGCTCCGCAGCGAGCACTCGAATCGGTAGAACGCGTACGACACCAGATCGCTCAGCGCGAAGGGCACTGCGCCAACAAGCAGTGCCGTGACACGACCGACGCCCGAAGCTCGAAGTGCTCGTTCGGCGTCGCGTGGGACCTCGTCCAGCAACTCGGCGAACACTTTCGATGTCACCGCTCCGAACGGGATGCCGATGGCCAGAACCGCAACGAGCGGGTCAAGTCCGAGGATGTTGACCAAGAGGAGGCCGAAGATCACTTCGTGCATCGAGCGAGGCAGTGCCAGCACCACTTTGGCCGTCATCCAGCCCAGTCGGCCCCGGCCCATCTCGCCGTGTTGTGACATCCAGATTCGCTCGGTGAGCAGCACGCCACCGAGTGACCCGATCAGCAGCGCAAGTGCGGTGCCGAGCAGCGCGTAGCCGATCGTCACGCCCGCCTCTCGAATCGTGAGTCCGACCATGTCGGCGCTGAGGTCGGGCGAGAACATCGCCGCGAAGAACTTGGCGAACTGGCCCCAGCCGCGCTCGTTCACGACCTCGGTCGGGTCGATGCCAGCGCGCCCGACGGACCACGCCGCGACGGCGACAATCGCAATGAGCCACCATCGCCGCCGGTCGGCAGGCCCCGTGGTCACGGACGGCCTGGCTCGTCGAGTACGTAGAGGTCGCTGAGATCCTGGTCGGTCACGTCGGCGGCGCTTTGGTCGAACACGATCTCGCCATTGCGGAGGCCGATCAAACGATCGCAATGACGCAGAGCCAGTGGTGCGTCGTGGAGGCTCACTACCAGTGCTCGGTCGGGCCGAGAGACGTGGTTGCTGAGGACAGACATCACGGCATCTGACCGGGCCGGGTCCAATGCACTTACCGGCTCGTCTGCAAGCAACAGGTCGGCGTCCTGAAACAGCGCCCGAGCAATGGCTGTCCGCTGCTGCTGACCGCCCGAGAGACGATCGGCGCGGTCCCACACCTTTTCGCCAATCCCAACGGCGTCGAGCGCTTCGAGAATCTCTTCGATCGGGCCAGGTCGCACCAAAGAACGAACTGCCTGCCACCAGGATCCGCCACCGAGCCGACCTGCGGCCACGTTGCTCGCGACCCGCAACGGACCAACCAAACCGAAGTCCTGGGTCACCACGCCGATCCGCGCCCGCGTGTCACGGTGGGCTCGTCGCGCCAACGCCGTCGCGGGCACGCCGAGCACCGTCACGGACCCGCTGGCGGGCATGGCTAACCCGGCACAGAGCGAAAGCAGCGTGCTCTTACCCGCACCAGACGGACCAACCAGAGCAAGTCGCTCGCCGGCGCGAACCGTGAGCGTCACGTCGTCCAGTGCAGGTCGAGACAGTCCGGGATAGCGGACGGTGACACCCTGCAACTCAAGGAGTGGCTCGCCAGTCATGCGGCGGTGGTCCCGACACTCACCTATTCGATGATGCCGATGTCGCGGCCGACGCTCTCGATCGCGTCGTAGTTTGAGCTATCGGTGGCGATGAACGACTCGGCGTCGAAGAACTCAAGGATGGCCGCTTCGTCGGGGTCAGCTGGGTCGAGTCCCATCAGGGCATCGAGGATCTCGGCCTGGAGGCTGTCGCCGAGTTCTGGTCGGGCGACCCAGTGATAGTTGACGTAGGTGGGCGTTTCGAAGATGAGCTGCACTCGGTCGAGGTCGACCTCGCCGGACTCGACCCGCGAGTTCCAGACCGATGAGCTCAGCGCTCCAACCTCGAACGTGCCGGCCTCGACCAGCTCGATCGTTGCGTCGTGAGAACCGCTGAATCCGGGCTCGCCGTCAAGATCGTCGAGGGACACACCTGCATCGCTCAAGAAGGCCTGCGGCATCAGCCGCCCTGAGGTCGACGAGTCTGACCCGAAGGTCAACGACCGGCCGGCGATCGCGGCCAAGTCCGCAACGCTGTTGGCTGGCTCGAGTCCCGTGTCGGTGCCAGCGATGAAGACCGACGTGAACTGCTCGTCGATGTTGCGCTGGGCAAGCGCTTCGGCTCCGTCGACCTGGAGCCGAGCCTGTACACCCGTGACTGCCCCGAACCAGACGAGGTCGAGGTCGCCCACTCGGAAGCCGGTGACCGCGGCGTTGTATTCGGTGACCGGTTCGAAGCGAACATCGAGACCAAGCTCGCCGGAGAGGTAGTCGGCGACGAGGTCGTAGTTCCGAGCTAACAGCTCGGGATCCTGATCCGGGATCGCGCCGATCACGAGCTCGGTCACTCCATCGGTGGCCGCAGTTCCGACTGCGGTGTCGGCATCACTGCCGCCGCATGCCGCCGCAAAGAGAACGAGGGCGAGAAGTGGAAGGAGAACAAGTCGTCGCATGGGGGTGCGCTCCGTGGAGGTAGGGACGGTAGTTCATCAGAACCGCCTGGATGTGAACTTGGATGGGAACAAGGCCGAACCCGGGCAATCCGCAGATCATTCCGGATCGAGATCCCAAATCGAGGCGAGCCGCCAGCGTCGGCAATGATGGGCGGGTGAGTGCACTCCCCCGCTTCTCGGTTTCGATCAGCTCGACGCACGACACGGCTGGGCCGGCCCGCATGATCGAGCGCACACGAACGGCGCATGCGGCGGGCTTCGCGTCGCTCACGATCGGCGACCATCACGACATGCCCGTGCCGTATGCGCAGAACACGCCGATGCTCGGGCGACTGTTGGCCGAGTGGCCGAACCGCACTGCGGGCTGCTTGTTTCTGATGCCGCTGTGGCATCCGCTGCTCATGGCCGAGCACATCGGCACGCTGTCTGCGATTCATCAGGTCGAGGCACCGGGGAAGCCGTTCATCGTGCAGACCGGCATTGGTTGGGGCGCTGCCCAGTTCGTCAACCTTGGCGCCGACATGTCGACCCGCGGTGCCTACATCGACGCTGCGATTCCGATCGTCAAGGCGTTGCTTGCGGGCGAACACATCGATGACGAGGCGTTCGGTTTGCGAGGCGCACGGGTCGGGCTTCGGGCCGATGTGTCCTATGACTGGTGGATCGGCGGGACGGCGCCCGTCGCCCTGGGTCGAGCCGCCCGTCTCGGCGACGCGTGGTACGCGACGCCCGGCGCCAGCGACGACGAGCTCGCTGCCTCGATCGAGGCGTACAAAGCTGCCGGCGGCCGCCGTGTCATGTTGCGCCGTGATGCAGTCGTCATGGCTGACCACGAGGCCGCCCGCCGGCGGGCAGCCGCACTCGTCGCCCAGGGCTATCGAGGCATGTCGGTCGAACAACTGCTGGTCGGTTCGCCCTACACCGTGGCCGCACGGGCGGTTGAGCTCGCGGCGCTGGGCGTAGATGAACTTGTCATTCGCTGCGCCGCCAACGAGCAAGACCATGCGTTGGAGACGCTCGAAGCGCTCGGCACGGTCGCAGGTGAGATCGGCTAGCTGGCCATTGCCTTGACGCGTTCGAGCAGTCGGGTATTGCCGAGTGCTCCGGTCCGCCGCTCCCAGGTCCCATCCGCGGCGACGAACACCATCGAGGGCTGCGAGCTGATCGCGAATTCGTCCCAGAGCGCGCCAGGGTCGTCGAGTACGTGGGAGATCGGCGAACTCATTGCGTCGATGAATGCCTGCTTGTCTGCGTCGTCGCCTTCGGCCGGATTGGGCACGCCAATGATCGGGACGTCCCCAGGTTGTCGCGTGACCCACGCGACGGCCGAACCTTCGGCCTTGCATGTACCTCAATGCGCACCCCAGAACCACAAGACGTGGGGTGATCCCTGGGCGGCCGCTAGCGCAGCCCGTCCGTCAGGAACCGACTCGGCCGCAGGCTCGACAGCGGTGTCGACCGTCCCGGCGGTTCCGCCACATGCACTTGCCGCCAGGGTAAACGCCACAAGGAGGAGTAGCCGGTGCATCGTCGCAGGCTAGTGGTGGGCCTAGACCCGGGGTTCGCGGGGCAAGCCCAGGACACGCTCACCGAGGATGTTGCGCATCACGTTGCTGGTGCCGCCCATGATCGTGTAGCCGGGCGCATACATCAGCCCTGCGGTCACGTCGCTCCACAGCGTTGCCTCGGGGCCAAGGATCTTGGCGACGAAGTCGGCGACGCGCATCTGGTGTTCGGTGCAATAGGCCTTGGTCGCAGCACTGAAGCTCGGCGGGGCTTGCTTGAGCACCTCGCGGTAGACGAGCAAGCGACCGATGCGGTAACCCATCTCGAGCTTGGCGATCTCTTGGCGGACGAGAGGATCGGTCGTGTCGGCTGCTTCGAGCGCCATCTCGTAGAGCGCCCGGTTCGAGACGAGGCGGTCGATGCCGCCACGCTCGTGACCGAGCTGCACCATCGTCTGCTTGAAGGCATCGCCTTCGACGCCGACGAGGTTCTCGACCGGCACGCGTACGTCGGTGAAGTAGACCTCGCAGAAGTGACGGTTCGTCGTCATGTCCGTGATCGGACGCACTTCGATACCGGGCGTGTCCATTGGTACGACGATCTCACTGATGCCCTTGTGGGGCGGGCCGTCGCTGGTGGTGCGACAGATCAGGTAGCAGTAGTCGGCGACGGCGCCGAAGCTCGTCCAGATCTTCTGACCGTTGATGACGAAGACGTCGCCGTCACGCACGGCCGAGGTCTTGAGCCCGGCCAGGTCTGAGCCTGCGTCGGGTTCGCTCATGCCGATGCACCAGGTCGTCTCGCCCGACAGCATCTTGGGCAGGTACTCGGCCTTTTGGTCCTCGGTGCCGTATGCGATCAGGGTCGGTCCCATCTGGCGGTCAGCGAACCACATGGCGGCGATCGGAGCACCGGCCGCGATCATCTCTTCGGCAACGATGACACGCTCGATCGGCGGACGTTCCTGGCCGCCGTTCTCCTTGGGCCAACCCATGCCGATCCAGCCCTCTTCGGCCATGCGCTTGGCGAAGTCTTTGCTGAATCCGTTGATCCACGAGTCATTGTGTCGGCCGAAGTTGGCGACACCTTCGGCGGCCACTTCTCGGGCACGTGCTTGCAGGGCTTGGAGTTCTGGGCTCAGCGTGAATTCCACGCCGTCAATCTAGAAGCCGAGCGCGCTCAGCGAGAACCCGACCAGCGAAGAACGATTACGCAAGTTCGCGGATCGACCGGGCCGTGAAGTAGGTGGCGAGCACGCCGACCAGTGAGATGACACCCACGACGTTCATGGCGGTGCCGGTGCTGGTCGCTTCGGCGAGCACGCCGAGGCCAAGTGCGCCGAACGGCGTGAGCCCAGCTGACACAAGCGCGTACAGGCCCATCACTCGGCCCATGACGTCTTTGGGCGTGTTCGCCTGGATCAGGCCTTGGTTCATGTTGATGAAGAATCCGCCGCACAACCCCATGAGGAAGCCGAGGACCAGCAGCTGCCACAGCGACGTGGTGAAGCCCATGAGCGTGACGAGGGTGGTGCCCCCGATCATCGCCCGCATGAACTTGACGCCCTTGTCGGCCATGTTGCCGCGGCGCATGATGAACACCGACGACGTCGCAATGCCGAGACCCATGAGGGCGAGCACCGGTGCAGCGTCGCCCGCAGATCGACCGAACTCGCTCTTCACGTGCGCCTGGATGGTCACGAACATCACCGGCGTCATCAGTAATCCCGAGATGGCGAGCAACCAGAAGAGCGTGCGGATGGCCCGCTCGTTCCAGACGAACGACAGGCCCTCGCCGATGGCTTGGCGCATGGTCGTCACGTTGCCCGTGGTTGCTGGCCCCGGTGATTGCATCAGCGAGAGTGCGGCGATGCCACCGAGGAGCAGGCCAGCCATCCACCAGAACGAACCGTCGAAGCCGAACCACGTGCCAAAGCGTTCGGCCAACACTGCGCCGAACACCATCGACAACGTCATGGCGAGGGCATTGAGCGCGATGCCGCTGAACAGCAGATTCTCGGGCAGCAGAGCGGGAACGAGCGACTGACGTACCGGACCACCGATCGCCGAGACGATGCCAGCGAGGATGGCGGAACCGACGAGCAGCCCCAAGCTTCCGGCGCCGTTGCCCATCGCGAGCGCCGTGCCGGCCATGACGAGCAGCAGCGCAACTTGGCTGCCGAGAAGCAGGCGTTTCGGGTCGATGCGGTCGGCCCAGACGCCGGCGGGCATCAGCAGGAAGATCGACGGAAGCCCGAGAATGAAGACGATCAGGCCTTGCCAGCCCTCGCCCCGATCGAGTCCGTCGAGGACGACCCAGCCGTAGACGAACCGCAGCGCATTGGCCGCCATGAAGAACGTGACACCGTTGAACCAGAACGCCCGAAACGACGGAACGCCCATCGCATTGGTTGGGGCCGTTGGTTCAACCGTCGAAGTGGTTGGCGATGCGGTCTCGGTCACCGAGCCACGTTAACGAGTGGGGCTACTAGGCGAGCAGTCGCTTGCCGATGAGCTTCAAGCAGAGCGTCTCGTCCGCACCTTCGAAGATCGAGAGCACGCGGGCGTCGACAAAGAGGCGGCTGACCTCGTATTCCTCGGCGTAACCCATGCCGCCGTGGATCTGAAGTGCCTCGCGGGTGACCCATTCGGCGGCCTTACAGACATAGGCCTTGGCCATCGCGGCCTCGAGCGACCCGTCGCCGGCCGCCATGCGTCGAGCGACGGCATAGGTGAACTGACGGCTGATCTGGATGATCGCGGCCATCGTGCCGAGCTTCACCTGGGTGAGCTCGTAGTCGGCGATCGGTGAACCGAACACCTTGCGTTCGTTCGCGTACTCGCGGGCAACTTCCCACGCTCGTTGCATGACACCCACAGCTCGGGCGGCTGTTTGGATGCGCCCGTTCTCGAATCCCGCCATCTGCAGATAGAAGCCGCGACCAAGACCCTCGTCGCCGCCGATGAGGTTCGTGTCGGGCACGAACCAGTCGGTGAAGCTGACCTCGTAGCTGTGCATGCCGCGATAGCCCAGCGTCGGGATGGCTCGGCCTTCGAGCGTGCCGCCGTCGGATTCGTGGCGGAACTCGTGACCGTCATCGCTCGGCTTGTCGACGACGAACAGGCTGAGGCCTCGGTGGCGAGCCTCGGGGTCAGGATTCGTGCGGGCGAGCAGCATGAGTGCGTTGGCCCGGCCAGCGAACGTGCACCACGTCTTGACGCCGTTGATCCGCCAGCCGCCGTCGACCTTGGTCGCAGCGGTCGTCAGACTTGCGACGTCGGAGCCATAGTCGGGTTCGGTAACAGCCACCGCACACAAAATGTCGCCGGATGCGATCGGCGGAAGCCAACGCTGCTTCTGCTCGTCGGTGCCGCCGGCCTCGATGGCTCGGGCCAGGATCTCGGGGCGCGTGATGAGCGAGCCGCCAGCGCCGAGCGATGCCGTTGACAGCTCCTCGGTGGCGATGACCATGGCCATGTAGTCGTCTTCGGAACCCGAGGCGCTTCCGCCGAACTCTTCGGGGATGGACAGACCGAAGCATCCGAGTTCTGCGACGCCGCGAATGATCTCGACAGGGATGTCCAGGTCCTGACGGTGGATGTGTTCCGCATGAGGGGCGACTTGCTCGTCGGCGAACTGACGGAAGGTCGTGGCGACCATCTCGAGATCGTCCGGCAACGTCGAGGTTCCACCGAGCTCAGCGGCGGCACCGACGAACGTTGGAGCGGTCACGAGGGCTGCGTAGTCGCGAGTCGGGTCGAGGGCGCCTGGATCGACACCCCAATCCGACGACCGTGCCCACAGCATCGAGGCCAGGTCGTTCAAGAAGCGGCCAACGAAGATGTGGGCGAGCCGAGCTTCGTCATCGCCGTGGGCCGCGTAGCCAATGGCCGACTCGGCCATGATCGCCGCCGAGCGAGCGTGGGCCAATGAATACACGAGCTGTTGATCCCGGTCTGCGGTGCCCGAAGCCCGGGCAGTGGCGATGCCGGTATCGATGACTTCGACGGCCAGACGAACGGCTTCGGCAGCCCTCGCGGTCAGGTCCTCGGTCGAGGCGAGATCAGTGTGTTGGTCGGTCACGCCTCTGTGATAGTCGCTTCGGGCGCCGAATACGAAGCCGCGGACCCGACAAGCGGTGCCCGCCAGCCTCCGACGATGTCGGCGTAGCCGTCGATAGCGTCCCCGTATGGAAGACACGAGCGTAAAGCCGACCATTTCCGTCCCGGCTGGCGAGCCGCCTGCTGACCTCGTGATCGAGGATCTCGTCGTCGGCGACGGCCCCGAGGCTGCCGCTGGCGCCATCGTCAACGTCGACTACGTCGGCGTGTCCTGGTCAACGGGCGCCGAGTTCGACGCTTCGTGGAACCGCAACGATGTCTTCTCGTTCGCCCTCGGTGGCGGCATGGTCATCGGTGGCTGGGACCAGGGTGTCGAGGGTATGAAGGTTGGCGGCCGACGCCGCCTGACGATCCCTCCGCACCTCGGCTACGGAGCCCAGGGCGCCGGTGGTGTCATCGGCCCGAACGAGACGCTCATCTTCACCGTCGACCTCCGCTCACTCGGCTAGTCGTACGCCTTCTCACATCGCTCCGCCGCCATGAGTCTTGCCATCCGTGAGATCGGCATTGCCGATCAGATTCTGGTTGAGGAGTTGCTCGACACCTTCGAGCCGGATTGGAACGACGCGCTCGCACCAACGGCGTCAGGCGCGATTGCGTTCTTGACCGACAGCAATGCCTTCATGTTTGGCGCGTACGAAGGTTCGATCGAGGCTGGTCGCGACCCAGTCGGTTGGCTCTGGGGCATGCATGCTCGCCGTCCCGACGGCCGAGTCATGACGTACGTGCACCAGCTCGCGGTACACGAAGATCATCGCCGGCGAGGCATCGCGAGCTTGTTGATGGAGCAAGCGATCGGCGCAGCCCGCCAACGCAAGGCACACAAGCTCTGGCTCGTGACCCGTCAAGGCAACGAAGCGAGCAATCCGCTCTACCAGTCACTCGGCGCCGACTTCGAGCCCGACGGCTCCCAGCTCTACACCTGGAACCTCGACTAACTACCGGTGGACTCCAAGCGAGCAACAAGCCGGTGGGGACCGCAGTGCATTCACCGAGCGAAGCGTTCTGAGCGAAGCGAAGAACGCGTACTACCCGGTTACCAGTTGCGGAGGTCGACCTCGAGGGCAACGGGTTCGGTGCCGTCTTCGATGAGCCACATGCGTTCGTGCTTGGCGATCGTCGGGTCGACGTGTCCAGGGACGAGACGCACCCGGTCGCCGACGGTCCACGCGTCGGGATCAGCGGGGCGCATCGTGATGTGCTCGTCGGAGCAGAACAGCACCTCGCCCTCGCCCCAGCTCGGGTCGCCATGGTCCATGCCGAATGCCTTGAGTCCGGCGTCGCCAACGATGTAGGAGCGATCCGGAGCGATGCTGATCACGGTGGATTCGACCCAGAGGGCTTGGCGGAACGGCTGCTCAAGCGTGCCGTAGTGCGTGTCCATCATCAGATAGGAACCCGCCTGGATCTCGTTCGCCCAGGTGTTCGTGTCGAAGGTGCCAGTGCCTCCGGCCGACACGATCGTCGCATGGGGGTGGTTTGCAAGCACCGCCTGTGACGCGGCCAGCAGTAACGCCATCGATCGTTCAACCTTGCGGGCCTTCGATGCTGGGTCGGGGACCATCATCAGGTGACCCTCGTAGCCCATGACACCTCGAACGCGCAGCCCGGCGGCAGCGGCCTGGTCGGCAAGTTCGCCAGCGATATCCGGATCGCATCCGCAGCGAGGTAGCCCAACGTTCACGTCGATCAGCACGGCAGCGACGCCGGCGGCAGCCGCCGCCGCGATGGTCTCGGCGGAGTCGACAGCGACGGTCAGGTTGCCGTCGAGCTCGACGACAGAACGCAACAGCGAGACGTCGACGCTCTCGTTCGCCAGCAATACGTCTTCGCCCAAGCCAGCCTTGATGAGCCCGGCAGCCTCGCGGAGCGTTGCGACGGTGAACGTGTCGTGACCAACGTCAGCGAGCCGTTGGGCCAGCGCCGTCGACTTGAATGCCTTGACGTGGGGCCGGAGGCGACGGCCTGGCAACACGGCGGCCATCGCCGCGATGTTGTGGTCGAGCGCTTCGGCATCGAGCAGTAGCGCGGGCGTTGGCAGCGATGTCGTTCCCGCGGCAAAGGTCATGAGCGCAATTCTGTCAGTGCCGTGATGTGTTCCGGAAACATCTGGCAGCAGCCGCCGATGATCGTCGCCCCGCCAGCAGCCCAGGCGGCGCACATTGCGGCGTAGCGCTCCGGGGTGAGCTCGTCGCGCCGGTCGAGGACGATCTCGTTTGCTGCGTAGCCCTCTTCCTTCTCGACGAAGGCGTTTGCGTAGGCGCCGACCCGGATGCCGGTCGGGTTGTCGCCGAGTGCGTCGTGCACCTGCCGGAGGCCGACCCCAATCGCTTCGGGCGGTGAGCAGTTGAACAGGATCGCGCTCGCCCGATCACGAACTGCGGCGACGCCATCAGCGATCGTTTCCCCGGAACGGAGCGTGACACTGTCGCCGGGCGCCTCGTCAGGGACAGTGAACGACATCCACAGTTCAGCGGCCGGATCGTGTCGATCGACCGCCGCGATGATCGCGTTGGCTTCGGCAATCGAGCTCACGGTCTCGGCGATCCACAGATCGACATACGGCGCCTGGGCTTCGACCAACACGTCATACATCGGGGGCGCGTCGGCGGGGCGGAACTTGTCAGGCTCATAGGAACCGAACAGCGGAGGCAACGAGCCCGCAACGCGCACGGGGCGGTCGGCTTGGCTGGCGGCTTCTTGGGCGAGACGACCGGCAAGGGCGGCCAGTTCCAGGCCTCGTTCCGCAAAGCGCTCACCGCCGATGTGAAACGGGACCACCGCGTACGAGTTCACGATGATCACATCGGCGCCGGCAGCGATGAAGTCGTCATGCGCCCTGCGAACCGCATCCGGATCTTCGAGCAATGCGAGTGCCGACCACTCCGGCTGCTGGAACGGTGCGCCCGAGCGTTCGAGGTGTTTGCCCATGCCGCCGTCGAGAACGATCAACTCGTGGTCCATCTGGGGAGTATTGCGCGGCGACGCATTGCCGAGACGCTTGCCGGCTGAGGTAGAACCGAGGCCATGGCAAAGGTGAACACCGAACTCTCGAACGGCGTCCTGACGGTCACGCTGGCCGATCCGGAGAATCGCAACGCGCTCAGCCGCCAGCTCATCGCCGAGCTCAGCGACGCGATGGATCGTGCGGACACCGATGACGATGTCCGGGTCGTCGTGCTGACGAACGAAGGAAACACCTTTTGTGCGGGCGCCGATCTTTCGGAGCGGTCCGACGATGATCGCCCCGACGCCGCCGCCGATGATGCGCCCGGCAAGGGCATCAACGTCTTCGAACGGATCCGCATGTCGCCGAAGCCGTGGATCGGCCGCATCGCTGGCCATGCCGTCGCTGGCGGTCTCGGGCTCGCGGCCGTGACCGACATCTCGGTCGCACTCGACACCGCCAAGATGGGCTTCAGCGAGGTTCGCATCGGTGTCGCTCCAGCGATGATCTCGGTGATCTGCCTTCCCAAGATGCGCCAGGGCGAAGCCACCGAGGCGTTCCTGCGAGGCAACCGGTTTACCGCCGTCGAAGGCGCCCGGCTCGGGCTCGTCAACTACGCGCTTCCCGCTGACGAACTCGATGCCAAGGTCGACGAGATCGTCGGCGACGTCGTGCTCGGCGGACCGAACGCGCTCGCCGCATCGAAGCAGCTTGTCCGGGACATCCCGTCGATGAGCTTCAACGACGCCATGGCCTGGACGGCGCCATTCTCGGCAAGCCTGTTTGAGTCAGCCGAGGGCCAGGCCGGCATGAAGGCCTACCTCACCAAGACAACGCCCCCATGGGCTCCCGCCTAGCCCACAACGGGGTGTTCGTCGCTGAGCCACATCGGCGAGTTGGCGAGGTCGATGAAGTTGCGCTCGTCGGCGAGTAGCTCGGCCTGTGCC
>CAZEMU010000005.1:0-33177 GCA_964513315.1 uncultured Acidimicrobiaceae bacterium
GCATTCGTGATCGTGGTCGAGGGCTCGCTCTCGTTCCTCGGCCTGAGCGTGCAGCTGCCGCAGTCGACCTGGGGCAACATGATCAACCAGGCCCGTCGTGACATCAAGCTCAACGTGAGCCAGGTGCTCTGGCCTTCGCTGGCGCTGACGTTTACGGTGTTGGCACTCAACCAGGTCGGCGACTGGTTCCAGCAACGGAGCGCAGTCCGCTCCTCGGCGCTCTAGGCGCTCTCCCGAAAGGCGATCCCCATGGGTCTGTTTGGTATCGGCAACAAGATCGATCTCGAGCTGCTCCGCCACACGCCGCTGTTCGCAGGTTTCACCGATGGTGAGCTTTCCGATGTGGCCAAGCTGGCGACTCGAGAAGATTTCGCGCCGGGTGAGACCATCATTGAGCAGGGCCGCTACGGCGACGCCTGTTTCGTGATTAGTGACGGGCAAGCCAGCGTCTACCTCAACGATGTCTACGCCACGACGGTGCGCGAGTACACGGCGGTTGGCGAGATGGCGATCCTTGAACGTCGCCCCCGCAATGCCACCGTGGTCGCCGAGACCGATGTCGTCGCAGCTCGCTTCCAGGTCGATGACTTCCGCAAGGTCTTGGCCAAGTACCCGACAGCCGAACTGCGGGTCCAGGAACTGCTCACCAACCGCCTCCGCCAAAACGCCTCCATCGACGACGACTAACGCCGCTTCCTCCTTGAGGAGTTAGAAGTTGCGGAAGCGGGTGGTGAAGTCGTCGGTTTGGCGGGCCAGGGTGCTGAGCTCGCCGTCGGTCTCGGAGAGATCGCCAAGCGAGCTGGCCCGGGCATAGCCACGGAAGTGGGACTTGGCCAGAGCGACGGCCATCTCTGGCATCTCGAGGAGCCGGGCTTCCCATCGTTGCATTGCTGCGTCGAGCGCGGCTTCGTCTGCGCATGACTCGTGGGCGAGGCCCCAGTCCTCGGCGACGGTGCCAGCGATCCGCTCGGACAACAGCACGTAGCGTCGTGCTCGCGCCATCCCGATCTCTTGAATGAGGCGGGGCACGCCGGCCCACGGGAGCGGTGTGCCCAGCTCGACCTCGGGCACCCACCACTGGGTGTCATCAGTCGTCAGTCGGAAATCGCATGACGCGGCGATGCACGATCCGCCGCCGGCCGCATGGCCTTGGACTCGGGCGAGTGTCGGGATGCTGCAGTCTTCGATGGCACGCATGGCACGGCGCCCGAGATGCTGGCGGTAGCGCGCCTCTCGTTCGGTCGACGCAGGCTCGGCGGCCTCGCGGCGGTCCGCTCCGGCCGAGAAGCTGGGACCTCGCCCGGCCACGACGATCAGGCGTACATCGAAGGCCGTCTCGAACGCCACGAACAGGTCGCCGAGTTCTTCGAGCATGCGCTGGTCGATTGCGTTGCGGGCCTCGGGCCGATTCAGGAAGACACGAACGATGTCGCCATCGCGTTCGGCGTGCAGCCGTTCAAGCGAGAGTTGGTGCCACTCCATGGGAGCCGGCTTAGGCGACGCAGCGAGGAAGCGCCCCGCCGTTGAAGACGACCATGTCGATAATCGAGGCGTTGATGTCGAACTCGGGGTTTGCGCCAGCTTCTCGGTAGGCGACGTGGAGGTTGCCGACGAGTCGCTCACCGTCGCTCCAGTCCGCGAAGCGGCCGAGGTCCATGGCTTGCCCTTGTTCGAGCGGCGTGCGTCCGGCCGAGATCCCGTTCGCCGCGCCCTGTTGTACGAACCGCAGGTAGTCGCGCTGGTCGTTGATGGCGGCGCCGATGGCCTCGGGCCCATGGGCGACTGGCCCGTGGCCGGGCACCAGCACGTCCGCGCCGTACGACTCGAGTCGATCCATGGCGTCGATCGTTCCTTGCACCGAACCGAAGAGCGAGAACGGTGTGCCTCCGTGGAAGATCAGGTCGCCGCTGAACAGGACACGTTGCTCTGGAAGCCAGGCGACGATGTCGCCTTCGGTGTGGGCGACGTAGCCGAGATCTTGCAGCTGGACCAGCGTCCCACCCACGTGCAGGTCGAGTCCGCCATCAAACGTGACGTCGGGTGCACGGAACTCGAGGTCGCCCCACACGACGCCGGGGAAAGCCGCCGAGTAGTCGGCGAGCCCGGCCGCCAGCATGACGTTGCGGCATTCGCGGTGCGCCACGATCGTGGCGTCGCGGAACAGGTAGTTGCCGTGCGTGTGGTCGGCATGGTGATGCGTGTTGATGAGCGTGCGGATCGGCTGCGGCGACACCCCGTGGATGGCGTCGATCATCGCGGTGGTCCGGGCCTCGGTCGACGTCGAGTCGATCACCAAGGTTTGATCTGCGCCTGTGATGAAGCCGCAGTTGTTGATGAACCACGTGCCGTCGGGCTGGATGTAGGCGTACACCCCGTCCGCGACTTCTTCAATCGCTGGTGGTGGCAAGTCCTCGTCGCCGTGCGCGTGTGCCTGCTCTGGTGCCGTCATTGGCCAATCGTACGTTCACGCCCCGAATCGTGAAAATGCTGGCTGCGTCCTGTGGTCATTTCCGGTCACGCCATGTGGCGGGCCAGACTTCGTCTATGCCAGAACGCCGGTCGTTGCCGAACGCCCCACACCTTGAGGACGGTTGGCATGTGGTCCTCAAGCGGGACTGCCCGACGTGCGTCACGATCGCCCCCGCCGTGCGAATGCTTGCCGACACGGCCGACCTAGTCGTGTGGTCCCAGGACGATCCCTCATTTCCCGACGGCTTGGCTGTCCGCTCCGATGCGTCGTTGGCGATGAGCTGGCATCACGACATCGAGACGGTGCCGACCTTGTTGCGGATCGAAGCCGGTGCCGAGGTTGAGCGCCATGTCGGCTGGCAGCGCAGCGACTGGGAAGCCGCCACCGGCCACTCACTGTCGAGCGAGGCGATCGGAGCAGAGATCTCCGACTGGATGCCGGGCTGTGGTTCGCTCTCGGTTGACCCGGATCGCGTCGCGGCGCTCGAGTTCGAGTTCGGCGGTTCACCGTTCCGTTCACGTCGCGTCGAGTTCGCCGCCGCCGAAGACGAGGTCGAGGCGATGTACGACCGAGGCTGGTCCGACGGTCTACCGATCGTCGCTCCGACCGAAGCGCGAGTCGCCCGCATGCTCACCGGCACGACACGCGACGCCCAAGACGTCGTCGCCGTCATCCCACCCAACCTCGCCGAAGCGACGGTCGAACAAGTCGCCATCAACGCCGTCATGGCCGGCTGTCGGCCCGAGTACCTGCCCGTCGTGCTCGCCGCCGTCGAGGCTGCCTGCACCGATCGATTTAACATCCACGGCCTGTTGTGCACCCTCTGGTTCTCGGGGCCGGTCGTCATCGTCAACGGCCCGATCCGACGCGAGATCGGGATGAACACTGGCCGCAATGCAATGGGCCAAGGCAACCGGGCGAACTCGACCATTGGCCGGGCGCTGCAGCTGGTGATCCGCAATCTCGGCGGCGGCCTCCCCGGCGAGAACGGCATCGATCGTGCGGCGCTCGGTGCTCCATCGAAGGTCGGTTGGTGCTTCCCCGAAGACGAAGAAGCGCTGCCTGTCGGCTGGCCATCGCTCGCAGTCGAGCGCGGGTTCGATCCCGAGGATTCGACGGTGACGCTGTTCGCCGGACACGGCCCGAGCGGCATCGTCGATCAGACAGCGCGCACGCCTGAGGAGCTCATCGAGACGATGGTCGGACGTCTGCTGGCGACGGGCAACACCCGCCAACCGAGCGAGGCGATGCTGGTCCTGACGCCGGAACACCAGCGGGTGTTCGCCGACGCAGGTTGGACCAAGGCCCAGTTCCGCGCCGAGCTCGAAGCTCGACTCGTGATCGACCCCACCCACGCCGAAGCTGGGATCAGCGGCGACCCGGTCACGGCAGGCGGCACCCCGAAGTTCCGGCCCGGCAAAATGCTGATCGTGCGAGCCGGAGGTGACGCCGGTGCGTTCTCGGCCATCATCGAAGGCTGGATCGGCGGCCGGATGGGGAGCGAGCCGATCACCCGTCGGATCACGGGCTGACGCGCAACGTTCTATCCTCCACGCATGACCGAATCAGGTGCGTCGCGACCAGGAACGTTCGAGGACCTACTCGTACTCGAAAGCCACGGACCAGACACTTGGGTGGGCATTAGCCCGCCATACACCTGGGGTCGCGTCTATGGCGGTCAAGTCGTCGCCCAGGCGCTGTGGGCGGCGCTGCAGACGGTCGAAGCCGAGTACTTCCCGCACTCGCTGCATGCCTATTTCATCCGTGGTGGCAACGTCGACGAACCGATCCGTTACGAAGTCGACCGCTTGCGTGACGGTCGTAGCTTCTGCACCCGTTCTGTGGTCGCCCGTCAATCCGGCGGAGCGATCCTGCACCTGTCGTCCTCGTTCCAAGTCGACGAAACCGAGACCGAGGCCGAGATCCAAACGGTGCGCATGCCGCTCGCGCCCGAACCCGAAGACATGCGCAAGCGTGACGACGACTGGCCGTGGATCATGGAGCGACGCACGATGGTGTCGCACCCTGGTGCGGGCAAGTCGATGGGCTGGGTCCGCCTGACCGACCCGCTCGGTGATGATCCGATGAAGCACGTCTGTGGCCTCGCGCTGACGTCAGACACGATCCAGTTCGGCTCAGCCCGGAGCGCCCACCCGTTGAACGTTCCTGCCGAACGCCACAGCGAGGCCTTCATCGGCGCGAGCCTCGACCATGCCATGTGGTTCCACCGGCCAATGCGAGCCGATCAGTGGCACTTGTACGAATGGGAATGCCGCACGATGCGCGGCGGGCGGGGAGCGACGTTCGGGAACTTGTTCTCCGAAGACGGCGTGCACGTCGCCTCGATCGCCCAAGAGGTTCTGCTCCGGGAGCGCCGCCCGAAGTCCTGACCGCGCGCTAGGCGAGCACGTCCTTAGAGATGATCGTCTTCATGATCTCGCTCGTGCCGCCATAGATCGTGGCGATACGCGCATCGGCGTAGGCGACGGCGATCGGGTACTCGCTCATGTAGCCGTAGCCGCCGAACAGTTGCAGGCAACGGTCGGTAACCGTGTTCTGCAACTCGCTACCCCACAGCTTGGCCATGGCTGCCTTGGCGGGCGTGAGCTGTTTGGCGTTGAGCTCGACGACGCACTGGTCCATGAAAGGCTGAGTGACTTCGACCTCGGTCGCCACTTCGGAGAGCACGAACTTGGTGTTTTGGAACGATGCGATCGGTTTGCCGAATGCGGTGCGTTCCTTGACGTAGTCGACCGTCCACCCGAGCGCAGCAGTTGCAACGGCCTGGCCCATGATGCCGATCGACAGACGTTCTTGAGCGAGGTTGAACGCCAGGTACTCCATCGCTCGGCCTTCGTCGCCGAGCATGTTCGAACCCGGAACACGGACATCAGAGAACGACAGCTCAGCCGTGTCGGCGGAGTGCTGGCCGATCTTGTCGAGGTTGCGGCCGCGCTCGAAGCCGTCCATGCCTCGTTCGACGATGAGGAGCGACAAGCCGTCGCGTCCGGCCTCGGGGTTCGTGCGACAGACGACGATCACCAGGTCCGAGTTGATGCCGTTGGTGATGAAGGTCTTGGAGCCGTTGAGGATCCAATCGTCACCGTCGCGCACAGCGGTCGATTGAATGCCAGCCAGATCGCTGCCGGTACCGGGCTCAGTCATGGCGATCGCCGAGATGAGTTCTCCGGTCGCCAGGCCTGGCATCCAGCGGGCAGCCTGCTCGTCGTTGCAGTACTCGAGGAAGTACGGCGTCGTGATGTCGTTCACGAGCGTCATGCCATTGCCGGCGCCACCGAGATTCGCAAGCGCGAGCTCTTCGGCGATGATCGTGTTGAAGCGGAAGTCGATAACGCCAGCGCCGCCATGTTCTTCAGGGAAGTTGAAGCCGAGGAACCCGTACTTAGCTGCGTCGGCGTAGACCTGGCGGTCCATGATCCCGGCGGTTTCCCACTCGTCGAAACGAGGCGTCATTTCGCTCGTAACGAAGTCCCGGAAGCTCGCCCGGAACAGGTCATGTTCTTCTTCGAAGATCGCGCGCATCCCGAGAACTTACTGGCCGTCGTCGCGCCGTAACCAGCCGGGCCCGCGGGCGCGCTGCGGGATCGCTCCGGCGTTCCTGCGTCGCGTAACGTCGCCACATGCCACAACGGGATGAAACGCTCGCCAGCGCTGCGCAGACTTGGAAGCAAGACGGCTGGGTTGTCGCCGACGGGCTTGTGCCCGCCGAGCTGTGTGCCGAGGCTCTCGGCGAGCTCCGTGCCGCAGACCTGCGCGAGCGGGCCAAGCCGGGTCCTGTCCGACGCCCCGATCAACACGATGACGAAGTTCGGTTTCGCGGCCGCCAGTTCGACGGCACCACGCTGTTTCCGTTCCCCGACGCACCGGCACTCAACCGTCTGTTTGTGCATCCGTCGCTGGTCGAGTTCGCGAAAGCTGCGCTCGAAACCGATGACGTGCGCCTGTACCAGTCCCGCGTCTGGTCAAAGTATGGCGACCACACCAACTACGAACAGCCGCATCATCGCGACGTCAACCATTCGCTGATCCCGACCCGTAACGGCCCTGGGTTCGGCCATATCGAGATGTTCGTCTACCTGCACGATGTCGGAGCGGACACCGGCGCCCCACGGGTGGCTCCTGGTTTCGCAACTGGGCTTGGCGGTGTTGGTACCCAAGAGATCAGCACGATCGACAAGATGCCCGAGCTATACGAGAACGAACAACCAGCAGCTGGGTCCACCGGTTCGATGTTCGCCTACCGATCCGACGTGTGGCATCGAGGCACCGACATCCCCGACGGACACGAACGTCATGTGCTCGTGATCGCGTTCCGCCCGGCGGCCGTGGACTGGATTGGCTTCGACGCCCACCAGCCGCTCGTCAGCCTGCCGGCCTGGATCGAGTTTGTCGAAGGATCAAGCCCCGAGGAACTCGCACTGTTCGGGATCCCTCGCCCCGGCCACGAGTTCTATACCGCCGAGGTCGTCGACGCATTCGCCCGGCACTATCCCGGCCTCGATGTCACGCCGTGGCGTGACGCCCTTCAGCAATCCACGCTTTGAGCTTCGGCATCGCATCGACGTAACCGCGTTCGATTGCCGGCTTCAGTGCATCGAAGTCGAGCAGCTTGATGCCGGACAAGTTGAGCGACACGTAGAGATCGATGTCGTCGTTGTCGAGCGCATTGATGCGGGCTTGGGATGAACCGACGAGCATCGATGCGATGACGGTGGTCGCAAGCGGTGGGTGCGAGAACCCGTCGCGGCGCGCTCGGTGCTTGAGAATGTCGAGCCCCGAGAGCGAGAGCCCAAAGTCTGATCGTGCACGGGGCCCGGCGGGCGGAGCAACATCGATCGCGATCACGGTTGCGATCCCTGGGTCTTCGCGGAGTGGACGAACGGGCAAGTTCTCGAGCACGCCGCCGTCGACGAGTAGGTCGCCGTTGTGCGGCACTGGCGGAAACACGCCGGGAAGCGACACGCTCGCTCGCATTGCGTGCACCATGTCACCGGAGCGGTGCTCAACGAGTACCGACTTGGTCAAGTTCGTCGACAGGCACATGAACGGAATGAGCGTGTCCTCGATTTCGAGGCCACCGAAGACATTGTCCATCCGCTCGGCCATTCGCTTGCCTTCGAACAGCGACGACATTGGCAACGTGTAGTCGAGCAACTTGATGCCCGTGAACTCGTGGTCCGCTTGTGCGATCGCTCGGTCGATGTCGTCGACCAGCGCGGTGAAACCAGCAATGACTGAACCCATGGAGGTGCCGGCCACGGCATCGGCTTCGATGCCGAGTTCCTGCAATGCGCGTAGGGCACCGATCTGGCCATAGGAGCGAGCGCCGCCACCACTAAACGCGATGCCGGTGCCGTTGCCGCTGATCAACCGCGCCACCCGAAGTGCGCTGCGCTGCTGGCCTTGCTTGAGATGGAGAATCCGTTCGGCGCCGGCGAGCTCGCGTAGTGCGGACGAGCCCTTCGGGTGAGCATCGGTTGCCGGGTTCACCTGCGCGACCCACAGGTCGTAGTCGCCGGTCGCTTCGGCCGTGGCCCGCACCGCGGCGATTGCGTCTCGTTCTGCCCCGCCTGGTTGGGCAGAGGCGACCACGAGCACCCGATCGGCGCTGCGCACGGCCCGGCGAGTCCAATCCGAATCAGCGTCGCCGCACTCGAGCACCACCCAGCGATGGGCGACGTCGACCTCGTGCAGAAACTCGACAAGGCGGGTGTCCGCAGCCGTACCTCGAGCGGCATTGGCGATGTCTCGACGATTCAGAAACTGTTCGACACGTTCGGTGTTGAGATGCAGCGTGGGACCGAATCGGGCAATCTCATCGGACATCGTCTCGACGAGGCCGCGGTCCGCATTGGGGGAGACGACGACGATGGCGATGTTGCCTGCGTGGGCCTTGCGCCGGCCACGATCGCCAACGCGGGCGATGACCTTGCGCACGAGCGGGATCATGAGAGCCGGATGGGCTGCGGTCAGATTCTCGAACGTCGTCTTGGGAATCCGGGCCAGCGTGCAGTCACGAATCGCTCGTGCCGTGGCCATGCGGGGCGCCTGTTCGATCACGCCCATCTCGCCGATCAGATCGCCTCGTCCGATACGGGTATCGAGCGTGACCTGGCCCTCGTCGGTCGCAATGACCCGCATTTGCCCGCCGACCAAGATGTAGGCCGCGTCGGCAACATCGCCCTGCTCGAACAGCGCTTCGCCAGCTTCGAGGGTGATCCAATCGACGGCTTGGGTCATCTCGTCGACGAGTTCCGGATTACCAGGGCCAACGAGCTCGGCGACGACACGCGCAACCCGAGTGCGGTCCATACGGCGCCGGGCATCGATAGCGATCTGTTGCGCCAGGTCGGGGTTCTGCTCAAGCCAGTCCTCGAAGGCCGGGCCTTCGAGTTCGAGGACACGGGCTGGCGAGGTCGCTCGCACGGTCGCAGACCGATGACCGCCGATGACGGCAGTGATCTCGCCGACCACATCGTCGGGGCCGAGTTGGCCGACGATCAGAGCGTCGCCAGCGAGCGTCGGTGTCGTGACGTCGAAGGTGCCGTCGAGGATCACGAACACGGTTGCACCGTCGTCGCCGATCTCGAACAGCGCTTCTCCTGCGGCTACGTCGCGTTCCGCCATTGCCAGCATCCCCTCCAGTGCGGCGGATGATTCAGCTTTCACCGAGCGTCGCCGCAGCGACGTAATCGTACTGCTCCGCCCGATTGCAGGCGAGTTAGACGTTCGGCACGATGGGCATTCCTCGGCCGGGGCGATCGGCGCCCCAGCGAGCGATATCGCCTTCAAGGTCAAGCGGGCGACCCGATGGTGCCTCGGGGTCGACCAGATCGAAGGGGACTTCCCACATGACTTCGAACTCGATGCCGTCGGGGTCTTTGCAGTACAGCGACTTGGAGATGCCATGGTCGTTCTCGCCGACATAGGCGCCCATCGCGGTCAGTCGCTCCTTGGCCTCGACGAGGTCGGCGAGCGTCCCGACTTCCCAGGCGATGTGGTACAGCCCGACGCCCCGTTCAGCCGCGGGATCTTCGGTGGCGCGGAACAAGCCGAGGTCATGGTCGGTGGCTGAGGCCGGCGAGGACAAGAACACGGCGTGGTCGAGTTGGGTCTTGACTTCAAGTCCAAGGGCCTGCTCGTAGAAGCGAGCTGACGCATCTGGGTCACGGACCCAGAGCACTGCATGTCGCATGCCAAGTGTTGCCATGTCGTGATCATCGCACGGATCGGCCGCAACCCGTCGCGGCCAGAAGGCCCGGTGGGGTAGGGCGGGAAAAACATCCCGTCGACCTCACAACTCTGTCGGAGATGCCGAACCTCATCACGTGATCGTCGGTGACGGACAACAACTGCAGCGCTCTTGGTTGGCTCTGCCATCGGCGTGTCGCTGATGGTTGCGACAGCCGTCGGTCCGTCGACGCTGACCCGTCCCGCTCCCGCATCGCCGACGCCCGCCGAAGCTCCAGCCTCCGCTGCGACTCGCACGTTTGCCGTCCGCGATCGGCTGGCCCAGTTGCGCAGCTGGCTCGCTGCCTCTGGCGGCCACGGCATCTGGATTCTCGTCTGGAGCCTCGTCGGATGGGGCGGCACGGCACTCGCACCGTTCCTTTCTGAGCACCCGTTCGTGCTGATGCTGCTCGCGCCCCGGGCGCTCTTCGTCGCCCTTGCCGTCGACTCCGTCGCCCTCATCCCGTTCGTCATCGCTGGCACCCTGCGTCTCGCGATGACGGACGCGTCGTACTTCATCCTCGGCCGGCGCTTCTCTCGCGGCGATACGCCACGGCGCCCCCGGCCGCTCGCCAACGCTCGCCTCCGCGTCGCTCGCATCTTCGTCCGCTGGACCGATGGTCTGTGCCGCTGGCTGTGCAACCACGGCGTCAAGGCCGGCACGGTGCTCTTCTTCCGCCCCAACGGCAAGTACCTGGCCGTCGCCGGCTCCTATGGCGTGTCCGCTCGGGTCGCAGGCTGGTCATCGGTTTCGGGAACGATGCTGTACCTGGCGTCATTTCACCTCGGCGTCGGGCTTCTGTTGTGATGCCGCGCAACCGGAACGGCGACGGCGATACTGACCGTCGTGCGCACGCCGAAGCCATCGACCCCGCCGGGTCGACGCCCCTCGGATCCAGGACCGGCTGACATGGCGCTGGTGACCATGGTGAGCCCGTCCAACCTCGGCCGCGAGGCCGACGAGGAACTGCTCTGCCGACACCAGCCCGTCATTGCCTACGACCAGCGCGAGCTGTTCTTTCCGATCTCGGTCGAACGATACGTCGACGGCTGCGAGCTGTGGCACGGCTCCGAAAAAACGCTGAGCCGCCCGACCGCTGCCGATCTCGACCACCGCTGGGGCCCCGACGCGCACCTTCGTTTCGTGACGGGCGAAGAACGGCGCAATGTCTTTGGCCGTGAGGTTGGCCGAGCCGCCCGTCGACTCGTCTCGCCTCGTCTCGGCCTCGTGGGTCTGTTCGGCCGCGTCGTCGACGCCCTGTTCTTGGTGCTGGTGATGCTTCGCTCAACCACCCCGAAGGCCACCGCAGTCGCGGCGGAACACAAGGCGCGTCGCAAGCACTTGCATGACGAACCGACGGTCTACGGCCGCGCGGTTCGTGCAGGGGAGTGGCTCGTCCTGCACTACGCCTGGTTCTACGCCATGAACGACTGGCGGTCTGGTTACCGCGGCATGAACGATCACGAAGGCGATTGGGAACAGGCGTGGATCTACTGCGACCCGGCTGATCATTCACCCCAGTGGGTTGCAACGTCGAACCACGATCACACCGGACCGGATCTGCGCCGCCACTGGACCGACCCGGAACTCGTCCGCGAAGGCGACCGCCCCGTGCTGCACGCGGGCGCAGGTTCGCACGCACTGTTCTTCAGCGCTGGCGACTATGTCAGCCGGTTCGACCTGCCTGGTCTGCGCTGGCTGGCCTGGCTCCAGCACTTCGGACGCCGCATCGTTGGCACGGCCGACGACACCCGTCGCGGGATCGGCCCCGCGGTCGGTATCCCGTTCGTTGACTACGCCCGCGGCGACGGCCGACGCGTCGACGACGCCGAAGTCGTTCTCTTCGGCGACGTGCCCTGGTGTGAAGAGTTCCGTGGCCTGTGGGGTATCGACACGGGTGACCCGCTCAATGCCGAGCGCGGACCATCCGGTCCGAAGTTCGACCGCCGCGGCGACGTGCGCGTCTCGTGGGCCGATCCACTCGGCCATGCCGGACTGCACGGAACGCTGCCGCCATCAGCGCTCCGAAGCCGCGTGAACCTCGAGAAGATCGATCGCACGATCTTCGACCTCGACGAACAGATCCGAGCCAAAGGGCGCCTACTTCCGCTGGCGCAACAGGCGAACCCGCAGCGACGCAACGACGTCGAGAGCAAGGCGCTGTCCGATCTCCTCCAGCAGAAGTCCGAGCTGCTCGGATTGCGCCGACGAGTCGCCTCGGGCCGGCTGCCGAACCAAGGGCTCCGTGACCATCTCCGGCGACCGCTCGAACGCCTTGCTGATGGCGCCGACGCAAACGGCTTCTTGACCCTGTGGGCCATGCTCAGCATTCCGCTGATCATGGGTGCACTCGGCGCATCGATGCTGATCGAACGCCTACCCGTGATCCTCACCACGCTCGGAACGGTTGTGGTTGTTGGCGTCGTCGAGCAGCTGCTCCGCCGACGCTTCCAGGCCGCCATTCGGGTGCTGTTGCTGACCGCCGCACTCGTGTTGGTGGTCGCGGTCGTACTCCAGCCGGTGCTGTCTGTCACCCACTACGTGCTGGGTGGCTTGTTGCTCGCCGCCGCGGCGGCCCTCGTCGTCGTGAATGTCGCCGAGTGGATTCGCGCTCGGTCCCGTCGCTCGGAGACCGCGGCAAATCTGTCGAACTAGCCGCTGTTGGCGGCTGCGAGCTCATCGGCGGGCAGCTGGTACTGCGGCGTGTCATGGCGCTCGGTGCGGTTATCGCTGAGCGTCCGTGCCTTGGCCCGCCACTCCTCTGGCCAACGATGCTCAAGGGGCACCACCACACCAGGGGTATCTGCCGAGTGCAGGAGCTCAAGCGCGGAACGAACGATGGTGGTTTGGCCATCGAGATCGTTCGGACGACCCGCGGTATGGCCGAGCGGGTAGTTGAGGAAGGCGGCCCGCGGTGGATTCGCGCTGGCGGTGATTGACCAGGCGGATGAGAGCGAGGTTGTCGGATAGCCGAGACCCTCGAGATGACGTGCGATCAGCCCCACGGACTGATGACAAACCGGTCAAACCGGTACGAGCAAGATGACGTCGGGTTCTATCGCTTCGATGTCGGTCACGAGCGCGGGGATGAGTTCCTCGCGCAGGCGGCGCTGCGAGTAGATGCCACCCATGAACGCCAGCGCCTGCGGCGCCAGCTCGCCGATCACTCCCTCGTCGACGAGTCGGCGAAGCGGGTCGAGCGGGAACACGACGTTGGGGTCGATCCGAGCGCTCGTCATGTCGTACGCAAAGTGGCTCGTGCGCAGGTCAGCGATGTCAGCGTCGACCGGGATGCGTCGATGCGAGGTGTCGTCCTTGTGATGAAACGCCACTTGGCCGACGTGGTACACGCCACCAGACCCGATCAATGCGACGCGGGATTCGGCGAGCGGCTTGGTCGGGGCAACAAATGGGGGCGGCTCGGTTTCGAGCGCCCACCGGTATGGCTCGTAACCCAGCTGGCTGTAGCTGTCGCGGGTCTGTTCGATGTGGTCTACGACATCGAGCTCATGCGGTGGCAGTTGCGGCATCTTTCGAGTGTAGGAAGCCGTGCCGTCTCGGGTCGCACGCGGTTGAGCGTGCGAGAATGCTCCCGTGAGCGATCCGATGGACGAGACACGATTTGTCGAGTTAGCGAACCGGGGCGTGACGCTCTGCGTCGCCCGGGGCGGAACGCCGAATCCGGTGACGGGGCGTCCGCTCGTCGTGCTCAATGGCACCGGGAGCGACCTGCGCAATCGCCCCAATGCGCTCGAATGGCCGGTCGCTCGCCAGTTCGAGATCCTGACCCTCGACCATCGATGCCTCGGCCGGTCGACGCAGCGAGATGCGGATCATCAGCCGTCGATGAGCGACTTCGCCCAAGATGTGCTTGCGCTGTGTGATGCCGAGGAGATCGACGAGTTCGATCTCTTGGGCGTCTCGTTCGGTGGGATGGTTGCGCAAGAGGTCGCCATCGCCGCAGGACGGCGAGTCGTGAGCCTGGTGCTGTGCTGCACCTCGAGCGGTGGCGCTGGCGGTGCTTCGTACCCGCTGCACGAGGCATACGAACGTGGCGAAGACCCGGCAGAGATGATCTACCGGTGGGACAACCGGGCCAGGACCGACGAGCTCATCGAGGCCCAGCTGTTGCGCGCTGCCCGGGAGCGACCTCGCCCCGCCGAGCCTCCCCGTGGCCTGATGCAACAGATCCAGGCCCGGCGCCATCACGACACGTGGGATCGCCTCGACCAGATCGAGGCAGACACGTTCGTTGCCTGCGGTGAGTACGACGACGTGGCGCCGGTCGAGAACGCTCGCAAGCTCGCCCAACGGATCCACGGAGCGGAAGTGGCCTCGTTCGACGGTGGGCACTTCTTCTTGGGCCAAGACCGGACCGCGTGGTCACACATCATCGACTTCTTGGTGAGCTGAGATGACCGAAGACGCACGCCACCGCTGGTTGGCCAAACACCTCGGCACCGGACACAGCGGCGTTGCTGCGACGGCTCCCATGTCGGCTGACGATGTTGCCGCACTCGCCGCGATCATGACGGTCCGCAAGGCCGTGCCGGGTGATGTTCTGTTCACCCGTCACGAGGATTTGCACGACATCTTCGTGCTCGAATGCGGAACCGTCGCGTTGGCCCGGCCCAATGCGGACCGCACGTCGTTCCTCAATCTGCTCGAGCCGGGCGATGTCTTCGGCGACGTCGGCCAGCTCATCGGCAAAACCGCACCGGTCGACGCCGTCGTGCTGAGCGATGCCAACGTGTTGGTCATGTCGGGTGACGATCTGATTCGTCTGATGATGCAGCGACCGCGCATCGCGATGCGGTGGATGGCCGCCTTGGCGGCCCGGCTCGCCAATGCCCAAGACCGTCTTGAGGAGCTCCTCGCTGGTCCGCTCGACTATCAGCTCGCGTCGATGCTGTTGCACCTGGCCGACGAGGACAACCAGGTCCAGGTCAGCCAACAGGTCATGTCGCAGCTGCTCGGGTCGCGGCGCCAAAGCGTCGCCCGCAGCTTGGGAGCGCTTGAGCGACGCGGCCTCATCGAGAAGCAGTACCGCCGGATTCGCATCCTCGATGCGCCCGGTTTGCGAGCCCTCGTCGGCACGCTCTAGCTAACACACGGCGCTGCACCCAGGCGGCACTGTCTCACTTGTGACAATCCGCGAAGCCATGGATCGTTGGCGTGGTTTCTGATCACATGACTGCACCGATTTCTGCCGAATCCAAAGCCGCCGATCTTGCCAACCTCGAAGCCGACGTGATCGTCGTCGGCATGGGCCCCGGCGGGGAATCCGTCGGCGGTCAACTCGCCGAGGCCGGCCTCGTTGTGGTTGGTATCGAGGCCGGCCTTGTCGGTGGCGAATGTCCGTACTGGGGATGTATCCCTTCGAAGATGATGATCCGGGCCGCAAACCTGCTCGAAGAGAGCCGGCGAGTGACCACACTCGCTGGTGCCTCGACGACGACTCCGGCCTGGCAGCCGGTCGCGGCCCGGATCCGAGAACAAGCAACCGACGATTGGGATGACACGGTCGCCGTCGACCGATTCGTCGGCAAGGGCGGCCATTTCATCCGAGGACGAGCGACGATCGTCGGACCTGGTCAGGTCGAAGTTGACGGACAGACCTGGACGGCTCGGACCGGCATCGTCGTCGCCACGGGCACTCGCGCTGCCGTTCCCCCGATTCCTGGGCTCGCCGACACGCCGTTTTGGACCAACCACGAGGTCATGCAGATCAAGGAGTTGCCCGACTCGTTGATCGTGCTCGGCGGCGGGCCGATCGGCAGCGAGCTTGCACAGGTCATGTCTCGCTTCGGTGTGCAGGTCACGCTGGTCGAGGGCGCAGAACGCCTGCTTCCTCGCAACGAACCCGAGGCAGGCGACGTCGTCGCCGAGGCATTCGCAGCCGAAGGCATCGAGGTGCACGTCGGCCAGTTCGCGTCATCGGTGTCCTATGTCGATGAGCGTTTCACGGTCGAGCTCGCAGACGGGACCGAACTGGGCGCCGACGCACTGCTCGTCGCCGTGGGCCGCCAGACCGCGCTGCGTTCGCTCGGCGTCGAGAGCCTCGGGATCGATCCCGAAGTCCGTTTCTTGGAGACGACCGAACGGCAACGAGTCCAACCTGGCGTCTGGGCGGTCGGCGACATCGCCGGTGATGGCCAGTTCACGCACTTGGCGTTGCGCCAGGCCGATGTTGTCGTCGCCGACGTTCTTGGGCGCCCACCGGTCGAACTCAACCTCGACGCCCTGTCCGCAGTGACCTTCACGGATCCCGAGGTCGGCGCGGTCGGCCTCACCGAGGCCGAGGCCCGGGAACAAGGCATCGTCGTCGACGTGGCGGTCCAGCGTGTCGAACACACCGCTCGCGGCTGGCTCCATGGCGTCGGCAACCACGGCGTGATCAAGCTGGTCGCTGACCGGACCCGTGGCGTTCTCGTAGGAGCGACGTCGGTTGGACCACATGGCGGCGAAGTGCTCGGCCTGTTGTCCCTCGCCGTCCATGCCGAGACGCCGATCGACACGCTGCGGTCGATGATCTACGCCTATCCCACGTTCCACAAGGGGATCGAAGACGCCTTGCGACAGTTCGCGACGGAATAGGTCGCTGCATCGTCTGGTTCATAGACCCGGACGCCACATCGGCGCACCGAAACGAAAGGCCACGCAATGGATGCCATCAAGCTGCTCGGATCCCTCATGGGCAGCAACGCCACCGGAGGGAACGTGCTCGGCAGCCTCCTCGGTGGTGGGGGCGGCGGTTCGTCTTCGGGCGGCGGTCTCGGTGCGCTCGCGGGCATGCTCGGTGGCGGCGGAGGTTCCTCGTCTGCAGGCGGTCTCGGTGCACTTGCGAGCATGCTCGGCGGAGCTGGTGGTGGCGGCGGAAATGCCGCTTCATCGAGTGGTGGCCTCGGCGCACTGCTCGGTGGCCTTGCCGGTGGTGGTGCCCCAGCCCGACGCCCCGAGCCCAAAGAAGAGAACGACGCCGTCCTGCTGATCAAGGCGATGTGCAATGCCGCCAAGGCTGACGGCAAGATCGATCAGTCGGAGGTCAAGAACATCGTCGGTCGCCTGGGCGAGGTCGATCAGGCCGAAGCTCGCTTCCTCGAGCAAGAGCTTCAGGCGCCGCTCGACATCCGTGGCTTCGTGGCTTCGGTGCCCGACGACATGGTCGAGCAGGTGTACGCCTTTTCACTGATGGGCATGAAGCTGGACACCCAGCAAGAAGCCCAGTACCTGGGCGCCGTCGCCGAAGGTCTGCGGCTGAACCCGCAGGTCGCGAATCAGATCCACGCCAAGCTCGGCGCCCCTCAGATTTTCAAGTAAGACGCGGACCACTCAGCGACGAAAGGCGTACTACTCGACGACATAGCCGCCGGCGGCTTCGAGCTTTGACCGGAAGCGTTGCATGCCGCCGATCCAGCGATCTGGGTCGGCGGCTTTGCGTTGCATGTAGGTCGCAACCTGTTCGTGTGGGAGCAGCAGGAAGTTCTCGTTGCGGATGGTCTCGACGACCATGTCGGCAACGTCTTCGGGTTCGAGCACGCCGTCTTGGCTGGCTTGGCCGCTGCGGGCCCGCTTGTCCCAGATCGTGATGTCGTCGCCCACGATGTTGGTGCGCACTGCCTGGGGGCACAGCACCGACACCTTGACGCCGCGCTCGCCGTAGTTGATCGAGATCCATTCCGCGAACGCGATGGCCGCGGACTTCGACACGGCGTACGGGCCCGAGTCCATCTGGGTGAGGAGCCCCGCGGCAGAGGCGGTGCTGAACAGGTAGCCCTCGCCGCGGGCGACCATGCCGGGGATGAGTGCGCGGGCCGCGGTGAGGTGCGAGGTGAAGTGGACGTCCATCATGCGCTGCCAGACCTCGTTGGTGAGATCGAGGCCGCCGGGCACGCCGTAGCCAGCGTTCGAGAAGAACACGTCGATGGGACCGTCGTTGTCTTCGACGTCAGCGATCAGCTGCTCGACGGCAGCATCATCGGCGACATCGAGGCCGACACCTCGAGCTCCGTCGCCGATCGACTCGGCGACAGCGACGGCTTTGGCCTCGTCGAGGTCAGCGACGATGACCAGCCGGGCGCCCTCTCGGGCGAAGGCTTTGGCGGATTCGCGTCCGATGCCGCTGCCGGCTCCGGTAACCACGGTGATGCGATCGTTCAGCTCCATACCTGAGACAGTACGAGGCGGGCGGCCGTTCGTGGCAATGGTCAGAGCCCGCGGCCACTGTGACACCGGGCACCCGCAGTGTGCGCGCTCCGTCACAGACGACATTCGAGGTGTCTGTGACAGTTGATCCAAGGCGGTAGTTCAGCGAGGAAGAAGCGGTGGACATCTACACAGCAGCAGGCCTGGCGGGGTTCGCGGCGTATGTCGCGGCCTATGGCCTGGTGCAGATGGACAAACTCGACGGCAACAGCAGTGCGTATTCGGTGGTGAACATCGTGGCGGCCGCACTGGTGCTTGTCAGCTTGTATCGAGACTTCAACCTGGCCTCGGCGCTCATCCAAGTGACGTGGATCAGCCTTGGACTCATCGGGATGCTGCTGCGGTGGTCGGTTCCTCGACAACCCGCACTTCCCGCCAGCGAGCAGATGGCGGTTCGCTAGCGCCCCAAGAAGAACGTTCGACGGAGAGCACGCCTCTCCACTGTTCGTCCGGTTGTGATCCGTTGCGTGGGATGGGTCACAACCGGACTCTCATCTACGTGCGCTGAGCTCCCGTATCAGCTCGCGGTACGCAGGGTCGCCAGCAAGATTGATCTGTTCATGCGGGTCCTCGACCAGGTCGTGGAGCAACGGTGGAAGCGTCGGGAACTGGACGAGCCGGTGGTTCGCGGTGCGCGTGACGCGCATCCGGAGATCCTCGTCGTTGCCATCCAAGGTGCCGGCGTGGTCCGCCCATGACATGGCAAAGGTAATCCGATCGCGCCACTGGGTCGCCGTGCCGTTGAGGAGCGGCGCCAGGCTTGTGCCCTCGACCGAGGCCGGCGTCTCAACGTCGAGCGCGTCGCAGATGGTCGGGAACAGGTCGAGGTTGCCGGTGAGTTCGTCGCGGCGTGTTCCCCGGCCAGCGTTCGCAGTGGCACGGGGGTCTCGGATGATGCAGGGAACTCGTAGGTGCCCGTCGTAGGGGCCACGCCTGCCCCACGTCCAATGATCGCCGAGCGCCTCGCCATGGTCGCTCGTGAAGATGAACAGCGTGCGGTCCCAGATACCGCGGGCCTGGAGCGACGCGATGAGCTGACCGACGGCGTCGTCGACCTCGGCGCAGAGGCCGTAGTAGGCGGCACGGACATGACGCTCGGTCTGCTCGGTCAGATCATCGAGGCGGCTGCGAACCTGCGTGTACTCCGTGAGCGACCGCCCGGGCACAGTCGCCTCGAACCACGGGTGCGAGGCGACCAACTCGTCGAAGGGCAGCCGATCGGGCAACGCGACGCCGTCAGGGTCGACCAACCGATGCCATGGCGCCGGTGGGGTCATCGGCGGATGCGGCCGCAGCCAATTGACGTGGAGCAGCGATCGATCGGCGAGCCCATCGATCTGCGCCAGCGCGGCGTCGGTCAGGAAACGGACATCGCTCGCCTCGGCGGGGTAGTGGGCGGGAGCGAGCCCCTGTGCATCGGGCAGGCCGCCAGGCGCATACGGACCGAACGGGTGGTCTGGGGCAGGCGCACCACGCGAGGCGAGGGATGCGCTCCACGACGGAAAGCCCTGCTGCCACACGAACGGCTGCGCGAGGTCGAACGCCGGGTCGACCAGCGTGCGCCAATCGCCGCGATCGAAGTCGGGCTGCGGCGTATCGGTGTAGCCGACGAGGGTCGGCGCAATGCCAGCGGCCCGCACGGTTGCAGCCAGGGTCGTGAGGTCACTGCCGTTCGAGTCGTCATTGATCCACTGGCCGTGGGTTTCGATCGTCGTGCCGGTGTGGATCGTGCGGCGCGAGGGCCCACATGGCGACGCCCCGCAGAAGTGGTTGGTGAAGGTGACGGCGTCAGCACTGAGTGCATCGAGGTGCGGCGTGACGACGCCAGGTGTGCCGAGTGATCCGAGCGTGTCGCCGCGCCATTGGTCGGCGACGCAGAAGACGACGTGGTCGATGCCAGTCACGTACTCGCAACGATCGGCGCGAACTGGGCTGCGTCGAGCACGGGGTCATCCCAACCGCCAGGGTTGAACAGGGTCGAGGCCAGCCGGCCGATCTCATCGCACGACTTGGCGGACGAGCCGTTTCCGCCGACTGCGACGGCGACCTTGTCCTCGACCCAGCCGAGGTAGGGATAGCGGGATGCAGTGCGGGTGATCATGCAGGGCACGGTTTCCCAACTCCGGAAGTTCGCGCCGGGTAGCAGCGAGCGGCTCGTGGTGAGTAGCGCATCGGCTTCGACGGGGTCTCCGTCGCTGGCGAACCAGCGCACGACGTCATCGAGCGTTTCGCCGACGGGCGCGTTCTCGATCTCGCAACCGACCTTGAAGAGCCGGCGCCCATCGGGATAGGGAACCGGCGGGTTCCAGTACAGATCGCCGATGTGTGGGTGGTCGACTGGATCCAAGATGAGCGATGGCATCGAGTGCGCGTGTCCGAGGTCGACTCGAAGCGTCGTGCGCAAGAGTCGTTGCGCTGCCAAAGACACGCCGACCAGTTCGGCGCCGTAGGCACCCGTTGCCAGGAGCAGGCGCCCGGCTTCGATGTCACCAAAGGGGCCAGCGATGGTGACGCCGCCTGCGGTGTTTCGAACCGACGTTGCCGCAGCGCGAACGATGGTGGCGTTGGCGAGTTCGGCGAGGCGAAGTTGGGCGGCGGCGAGCCGTCGTGGATTCACCACACCGGCTGGGGCTGCCTCGTACGCGACCTCGAGCCCTGGGGTCGACGGCGTGCGGATGCCGGTCGTGGCATAGAGCCAGTCCGCAGCGACCATGCGTGCGTTGCCGCCTCGGCGGATCGAGTTGTTCACGGCTTCTTCGATCCCGATACCGATCCACGCGAGCCCGCGGGGGTCGTGGAAGTTGATTCCCGATCGGGTTGCGATGTCGTCGTAGCGTTCGATGGATCGCTTGGCCAGCTCGGCCCACGCGGGGTCGGCCGAAATGACGCGAGTGATGCGCCCTGAGTCGTAGTGGCTGGCGAACGGACCGGTGTGCGAGGACCAGTCCTCGGGTTCAGGTGATGCAATGACGACCGTGCGATGACCCGCTTCGGCCAAGTGGCGAGCCGCCGAGCTGCCGATCAGTCCGCCACCGACGACGGCGACATCGAAACGTTCCATCCGGCGAACCTAATCGGGCGGATCGCTCTTGGGCTTAGCAGGGTGCTGAACTTCGCCAGGACCGCAGACTCGGAGAGTTGGAACCAGCGTTTGCGAGCTCGCGAGCAAAGGCGGACTACTCGACGACGATGCCGCCGCGATCGCCCACGGCAATCGACCCGTACCGGCTGGCGAAGATCGGGGGCAGCTCGCGGTCTCCGGGAATCGATAACCACAGCCGGAGCAGGTGGCGGGGTGCGTCGGGCTTGTCGACGAAGCCGGTGCGGTCGTGCAGCAACGAATGGTTGTGCACGAACTGCATGTCGCCGTGGTCGAGTGACATGCGGATGTGCATGGCCGGGTCGTTGGCGATGTCATCGAACAGGTCGAGCGCTGCGACCTGTTCCGGTGAGCGGCGGGGCGCGTCGTCGAATCGGTCGGTCGAGTCGATGTACTGACGCTGGTAGATGACCGTCAGTCGATCGTCGTACCAGTTCAGCACGGGGATGCGGAAGAACGGCTCCTCGCCTGGCGGGATCTCGCCGCGCCGGTCGGTGGCGACTTCTTCGAAGAGGATCGCAGCCGCGCTGGGGTCGCGGTCGAGCATCTCGTTGTAGATCGCGGCGGCGCTGACGAGGAGCGAGTCGCCACCTTGAGCGGCCGTCTCAAGACACAGCAAGCCAACAACGTCGGTCGAGTCGGTGTGGAACGTTTGGCGACGGTCGGTTTGGTAGATCCGCACGGTCGGGTCGTTGACGTCGAGGCCAACATTGCGGACATGGCCAAGGAGATCACCGGCGGCGTTCTGGCTGCGAGCGGAACCGAGATGGGCACCGAGGCCGACGAACGCAGCAGATGCTTGCAGCTCGGTGAGCTCGGCGACGGGTAGGCCCGAGATCAGCTGGAAGCCACGGCCAGCGATGAGTTCCTGGCGTAGTTCGGCCAGCCGGGGCGCGAGCTGGGGGAGCGAGAAGTCAGTGGCGTGCAGACCTTTGAGGTCGTCGACCGACGTTGCGTCGAGTTGGTCGACCGCAGCCAGGATCTCGGTGACGTCCGCGTCGGTGAGTGTCCAGGTCCAGGTCGTGGGGTCCGCCATATCGGCGGCGCGCCACGCGGTCGGACCGGTCTGGCGTGGCGCAAGATCGGTGCTCATGTGACGAGCCGATCGCGGAGTTCGAGCAGCGTGTTGCAGCCGGTCTGGTGCATCACGTTCATCAGCCCGTCGTGCAGTATCTCGAATGCGTGGGCTGGCCCACGTTCGCCGAGCGCACCGAGGCTGAACATGAACGCTCGCCCGCAGAACACGAAGTCCGCCCCGCTGGCGACGGCCCGGGCCACGTCTGCGCCGGACCGGATACCTGAGTCGAAGAACGTTGGCACGGCTCCGTCGATCTCGTCGACGATTGCGGGCAGGCAGTCGATCGATGCGGGCGAAGCTTCGAGCTGGCGGCCTCCGTGATTGGACACCCAGACTGCGTCGGCGCCGACGTCGAGACACTGGCGCGCATCGGCAGGGTCGAGGATCCCCTTGACGACGAGGTTGCCCTTCCAGATCTCGCGTACCTCGCGCAGGTAGTCCCACGAAAGCGTGCCGCCGAGCGATGCACCCACGAAGCCAGCGAGCTTCTTCAGCGACGATCCGTCGATGTACTTCTCGAGCGTTTCAAATCCGGGCATGCCGTTGCGGAGCAGTGCGGCGGTCCAGACCGGATGGGTGGCGCCGTCCCAGATCAGGCGGGGGCCGATAGCAGGTGGGACCCGCACGTGGGCTTTGCGTTGACGCTCACGGCGGCTTGGGGCAGGCACGTCAGCGGTGACGACGAGGGTCTTGTATCCGGCCCCGGCGACCCGTGCGAGCATGTCGGCGCGCATCTCGCCTTTGCGGGGCGGGTAGAGCTGGTACCAGCCGTAATCGCCGACGATCGGGCCGATCGTTTCGGGAGACGAGTTGGCGACCGTCGACAGCGTGTGCGGGATGCGAGCGTCGCGTGCGGCTGCGGCGAGCGCGGGGTCGGCGCCGGGCCAGATCAGTCCGGTCAGCCCGACCGGGGCGATGCCGATCGGCGCGGCATAGGTCTGGCCGAAGATGGTCGTCGACGTGTCGGGATTCAGTAGCCCCTTGCAGAGCTGCGGGTTGAGCTGGACCTCTCGCAGCCGATCGACGTTGCGGTGCATGGCGGCCTCGTCGCCAGTGCCGCTGGCCAGGTACTCCCACGCCGCCCGCGGCATGCGCCGACCTGCGCGTCGTTCCAGGTCGCCGATCGCGGGGAAGCGGTCCATCAGCTCAGCCATGGCCGCGAGGATACGGCGAGCGCTCGTTGTGGAGAGAGTCTGGCTGCGCTGCTTCAGCCGAAGACGGCGTCGAGCGATGCCTCGAGCACGTCGATCAGGAAGTCGATCTCGTCGGGTTCGATGATCATCGGCGGGCTCACGGCGATGGTGTCGGAGATGTTGCGGAAGATCACGCCGCGCTCGAGGCCGGCCTCCTTGACCGCTTCGCCCGCTCGGCCAACCTGCTCGGGTCCTGGGTCGCCGATGGCGTTCAGCTCGACGCCGACCATCAGACCGACTTGTCGAACCTCGAACACCTCGGGGCGTGCGGCGACCGAGGCGAGTCGAGCGGCGAGATAGTCGGCGCGCTCGGCGACGTGGGCGGGCAGGTCCATCTCTTCGTAGATGGCGAGTGCCTCGAGTGCGATGGCGGCGCCGACCGGGTGGCCGCTGTAGGTGAAGCCGTGCCCGAGCGTGCCGAGCTCATGGGCGAAGTCGTTCATCTCGCCGACGATCCGGTCGCTGACGGCGACGGCCGACATGGGGAAGTACGAGCCGGTGAGTTGCTTCGCCATTGTCATCAGATCGGGTTCGATCGAATAGGTCTCGGAGCCGAACCATTGACCGGTGCGGCCGAACCCGGTGATGATCTCGTCGGCAATCAGTAACACGTCGTGCTTGCGGAGCACAGCCTGGACTGCCGCCCAGTAACCCGCAGGTGGAGGGATCGCCCCGCCACTACCGAGAGCAGGTTCGCCGATCATGGCGCAGACATTGTCCGCTCCTGCTTCCTGGATCGCCGAGTCGATCTCGTCCGCGAGCCGCTGGCTGAAGTCGAGTTCGCTCTCGCCATCGAGCCGGTGGCGAGCGAAGTGCGGACGGGTCACCCGGATGATCTGACCGACCGGCACGTCGAAGCCGTCGTGGCAATAGGCGAACCCGGTCGCAGCAGCCGAGAGGAAACCCGAGCCGTGATAGGCGCCGTCTCGGGCGATGATCGACTTCTTCGTCTTGTTGCCACGCCCGTTTTGGTAGAAGTGCGCGAGCTTGATGGCAGAGTCGACGGCCTCGCTTCCTGAGGAGCCGAAGAACACGTGGTTGAGGTCGCCCGGTAGGCGAGCGGTCAAGACTTGGGCGAGCTCTTCGCTGCGGCCCGACGTCCGTCCCATCATCGAGTGGTAGTAGGGCAGCGAGCGGTACTGGCGCTCCGCCGCGCTGATCAGGCGCGCGTTCGAGAAGCCGAGTGAGGTGCACCAGAGTGCGGCCGCGGCATCGAGATAGCGGTTGCCGGCATCGTCGATGACGAAGCAGCCATCGCCACCCGTGATCACGAGCGGAAGGTTCTCGTCGAGTGGGTCCCGAAACGGTTGCAGGTGTGCGTCCATGTGCCGGACATTCTGTCGCGTCTGGAGCGGGTGCGAATGGGTTTGCGTCGTCTCGCCGATACGACGGCTATGGCGACGCAGCTGCGAGGATCGCGTCGGCGAACGCCGCCGCCGACCCGGGGGCAAGATCGAGGCCGAGCGCGGGCTCGTTGACCTCGACCTCCATCAACACGAGGTCATCGCCTCGGCCAACCATGTCGATTCGGGCATAGGTAGCCGGGACCGAGAAGGTCGCAGCGACTCGCTCGCCGAGCTCGATCATCGACGCGTCGATGTCGGTAGCCAGCGACATCGTGCCGCCGTACTTGCTGTTGATTCGGAATTCGCCGCTTCCGGTGCTGCGAAGAAGTGCGTGCGAGTAGGTGCCCTCGAAGAAAACGAGCGATCGCTCGCCGTCGTGAATCGCGGGGGCGAATTCCTGAACGATGACATGACGCCGATCCGTTTCGCTGCGCCACCGATTCCGAGCAACGTCAAGCTCGTCGATCGAAATGAGCTCGACCCCGTGCCCGCTGGCGCCCCATGCGGGCTTGAGGACTAACCGATTGATCGAGTGCTCCTCGAGCCACCTATCGACTTCGGTGTCGTCGAGATCTTCGATAAGGAGCGTTGCCGGCGTTGGTAGCCCGAGACGCTGCAGGCGGGTCAGGTACGACTTGTCGAGGTAGTCGCGAACCAACGGGGCTGGGTTCAACAGCACGGCGTCGCTGCATTCGACCGCAGCGAGCCACGCAGTGAACCCAGAAAGGTCATGGTGAAAGTCCCAATTGGCTCGAAGCACAACGGTCTCTGCTTCGGCGAAGGCCGTCACGGGCGCTCCGTTCCATGAACGAACGCGCACGGTATGGCCTCGGGCGGCGAGTTCGTCGGCCAAGGCTTGGTCGCTGGCGTAGAGATTTGGCCACCTCTCGCACGTGACCAGCACGATCGATCGAGACGCAGTCATGCGCGCACGCTACCGGCGGCCGGGGCTTCGAGTTTGCGTCCGAGGTGGGCAAAGGCGAATCCCGTAAGGACGATTGCGAGACCGGGCATCAGCGGTACGAACGGATGACGCTCGAGTTCTGAGACGCCCCGGGCGAGCATGGCCCCCCACTCCGCAGTCGGCGGCTGCGGCCCGAGTCCGAGGAACGACAAGCCAGACAGCAAGAGCAACTTGCCGGGGAACCGTAGGAAGGCGTGGGCGATGAGCGGCCGAGCGATGTTGGGGAGAAGGGTGTGAAGGATGAAGCGAAGCGGGCCGATGCCGGTCATCCGGGCTGCGATCGCAAAGTCGGAGTCCAGCACGCGACTCGCCAACTCGAACGACAAGCGGGCGAACGGTAGCCACCCTGCAACGATGACGGCGAGCATGAGCGAGCCGAGGTTGGTGCCAAAGATCGACACCGTGATCAGTGCGATCACGACTTCAGGAACGGCGACCAGCGAATCGGTGACGATTAGAAGCGCTGACCCCGCACTTCGACCTCGGAACGCAGCGATCGTCCCGATCATCGTTCCGATGATCGACGTGGCGACCAGCGCAATGCTGGCGGCGCCGATGGTGATGACGCCGCCGGCGATGACCCGGCTGAGCATGTCCCGGCCGAGTTCGTCGGTGCCGAGCGGGGCCGACCAGTTGGGTGTTTCGAAGCGACGGCCGAGGTCGAGTGCGTTGGGGTCGTGGGTGAGGCGCCACCACACGATGAACGCGAGCCCGGCGAGCGCAACCAGGAGCACGATGACGCGTCGGTTCATTGGGATCGCTCCGGAGGGCTCAGCAGTCCGGACAGTGCATCGCCGAGGAGCCCAATCACGATGCCGATGGCCACCGCGACCAGAAGCCCGCCCTGGAACATCGGCACATCGGAGCCGACGAGCGCAGTATGGAGCAACCGTCCGAGGCCGGGCACGCCCAGGATCACCTCGGCGATGACTGCGCCGCCGAGCAGGCCGGCGATAAACAGCGAGCCGAGGGTCAACACACCGACTAACGACACCCGGGCTGCATGCACCCACACGACTCGGCGCCAGGGAAGGCCCTTGGCGACAGCGGTGCGGATGTAGGGCTTCTCAAGGGTGTCGAGCATCTCGGACCGGACGACCTGAGAGAAGAGGGCGATCGGCGAGATCGCCAGTGCGATCACCGGCAACACGAGGTGCTTGGGGCCGCCCCAGCCGCTCGTCGGTAACCACCCGAGCCGCAACGCCACGGCGTAGACCAACAGTGGCGTGATCACGTGGATCGGGATGGCGACAAGCACCCGGGAGAACCCGGTGATCAAACGGTCTGGCCAGCGGTTCTCGTGGGTCGCAGCAACTACGCCGAGGACCGACGCCACGACCACGGCCAGACCGATGGCCATGCCGACGACGGTCCCCGACACGACCATGGCGTCCCAGACCTGGGGGGCCACCGCCGTGCGGGAAACGTTCGAATCGCCGAGGTCGCCCGTGACGACGTCGCCCAGATAGCGGGCGTAGCGAATGAGAAGTGGGTCGTCGAGGCCCAGCTCAGCCGAGATGGCGGCAAGCGCCTCGTCGGTAGGCGCTGCGTCCTGTGAGCGTGCGTACAGCGTTGCCCGCGCCTCGTCCACCCCCTGGAGTTGGGGGAGGAGAAACGCGAGAAACGAGAACGCAAGCAGTACGAGTGGCGCAGCCGCCAGTCGCTGGAGCCTCGACGACCTCATCCTCGATGATCAGCCGAGCGAGACCTGGCTGGTGAGCAGGATCGACTCGAACGGGTCGATGTCGAATCCCATCACGTCGGTGCGGAATGCGTAGCGAGCCCGGTCGTGCACGAGCGGAATGCCGACGTTCTCGTCGGCCAGGATGTTCACGGCCTGGCCGAAGAGTTCCTGACGGGCCGCCGTCGAGTCGGCGCCGGTCAGGTCGTCGAGGATCGCATCGAAGTCTTCGTTGCAGTACAGGTTCAGGTTGTAGCCGCCTTCGCAACCGAAGTCGCTCGACAGCACAGCGCCGGCGTCGGCGATGTCGAAGTAGTAGCCACGCGACAGCAGGAACATGTCGTGTTCACCGTTGAAGACGCGCTCCTCGAGCGGCGTGTACTCGCCGACTTCGAGTTCGACGTTGAAGCCGACAGCTTGGAGCTGGGCCTGGGCCACCGTCGCCATGTCGGCGAGTTCGGGTCGGCTGCCGTAGGTCCAGATCTGGAGCGAACGGCTCGAGTCGTCGAGCGACTCCACCAGTGCTGCGGCCTGCTCGATGGCGTCTGCCGGGTTCGGGTCGGACTGTGGCGCCCACGTGTTCTCGGTGCCGAAGTAGCCGAACGCCGGTGCGAACTGGCCTTCGAGCAGGTCTTCGGCCATCGTCACCTGATCGATAGCGAGGCTGACGGCTTCGCGAACGACCGGATCCGACATCGGGCCGCTCACCGTGTTCGCGTAGAGCGACGCAGTTCGAGGCAGGCTCAGTCGGAAGAGCTCGATGTCCGGGTCATCGCCCACGGCGTCGAGGTCGGCTAAGGCGATCCCCGAGACGACATCGACTTCGTCCGCGCGAATGGCCGCCGCACGGGCGCCGGCGTCGGGGATGAAGCGGAAGACGGCGCCGTCGACCTGACCGGGCTCACCCCAGTAGCCGTCGAAACGCTCCACAGTCAGCGAGTCGGGCGGAGCAAAGTCGGTGAGCTGGAATGGACCCGTGCCGATGGGTGCGGTTGGCGTCACGTCGTAGGCAGCAGGTGCCAGGATCGACATCGAGCGGGCCGACAAGCGCAGCGGCAGGATCGGATCCGGATCCGAGGTGATCACGTTGACCGTGAGGTCGTCGACGATTTCGGTCGTGAGTGCAAGGCCGCCGAGGGCGCGCGGCGGCGAGGCGACGCCGGAGATGTAGGAGAGTGCCGTTTCGACGGCTGCTGCGTCGAGGGTCGAACCATCGTGAAATACGACGCCAGGGCGAAGCGCGAACTGCCAGGTGGTGTCGTCGATGCGCTCCCAGGACTCGGCGAGCTCCGGGACCGGCTGGCCGCTGGCATCGGCGCGGACGAGGCTTTCGACCACGCCGGCCTTAACCAGCACCGAGGCGTCATCAGACTCGATCGCCAGACCGCTGTCTGGGCCGAACTGGAGACCGACGCGCAGAATGGTCGGTTCGCCGTCGGTCATGGCCTGGTCGGTCATCACCTCGTCGGACTCGTCCTCGTCGTCGTGATCTTCGTCGTCTTCCATGGCATCGTCCTCCGCGGGCTCGGTCGCCGAAGACGTCGACTCCGTGGGCTCGTCCGCTGACGACGATGCAGCATCGTCATCGGAACCGCCGCACGCGCTGGCGAACATCGCCAGTGTGAGCGCCATGGCCAGCACGGCCAGGATGGGGGGCTTCTTTCGCATGGTGAACCTCTCCTCCGAGGTGTCTGTCGCGTTGTTACGAATGGGTGAGCGCGGGCACGAGCTCGCGAATCTGAGCGTCGGCGACCTCGAAGATGCGGTCGCACTGCTCCTCGACGAGCGGGCGCTCGTGGGCGATCAGGAGGTAGACCACGTCGGTGGTGCGCTGCAGGTCGTGCAGAATCGCAAGGATCTCGTCGCGGATCGACCAGTCGAGGGCTGAAACAGGCTCATCGAGCACGACGACGTGCGGGCGTCGAATCAGCGCACGAGCAATGCCGACTCGCTGGCATTGGCCACCGGACAAGGTGGTGGGACGCCGCTCGATCTGCGTTGCGGTCAGGCCGACGTCGCGGAGCAGGGCGCTGGCCCGGTCGAGAGCGAGATCTCGGTCGACGCCCGAAGCGATGAGCGGTTCGGCAACCTGGCGCACCACGGTCCGCTTGGGATTCAGCGAGCCATACGGGTCCTGGAAGACATACTGCACCAGGTCGGCCCGGCGCGATCGGCTGACTCGGTCGCGTCCGGTGATCGGCTCGCCAGAGATATGCACCGAGCCCGACGTCGGTTCGAGGACGCCAGCGACGATGCGGGCGAGGGTGGTCTTGCCGGCGCCCGAGCGCCCAACCAGTCCGACGGTCTCTCCCGAGTGGGCCGATAGCGAGACGCCGTCGAGCACAGCGGGCGCACCATCGCGTCGTCGCTGGGGTCGGTAGCGCTTGACGAGGTCGGCGACCTGCAGCACCGGCGATGAGGCCTGGACGGACTCCGTTTCGCGTCGGAGCGAACCCAACGGCGTTCGTTCGACCTCGGCGCGTCCAGACGATGTGACGCCGGCAGCGACGCTCGTGACCGAGTGCGCCATGCGTTCGACCACGTCGTGATCATGCGTAATGAGGAGTACGCCGAGACCATCTCGCTCGACCCTCGAAGCGATCAGGTCGAGCACGTGGTCTTGGGTTGCGTCGTCAAGTGCCGTCGTTGGTTCGTCGGCGATCAGGACGGGCGGACAGTTGCACAGCGCGATGGCAATGGCCACTCGTTGACACATGCCTCCCGAGAGCTGCGCCGGGTATGAGGCGGCGACACGAATCGGGTCGTGCAGGTCGACGGCAGCAAGTTCTTCGTGGGCCAGCGCCAGGGCCTCACGCTTGGAGAGCCGCTGGTGCCGCCGGATGGCTTCGACGAGCTGGAAGCCCACCGTGTAGGCGGGATGCAGGCAGCCGATGGCGTTCTGGCCGACGTACCCGATGCGGCGGCCGCGGATCGAACACCACGCCGCGTCGTCGAGGTCGAGCAGGCTCTGATCGAGACCGGCGAGACGGATCGCGCCTCGGGTCGCGGCACCTGCCGGAAGTAACCCCATGCACGCCAGTGAGGTGAGCGTCTTGCCGCTGCCAGAGTCGCCGACCAGGCAGTGGACCGTCCCGGGGTCGACTGTGAGCGACGCCTCATGAACAAGCGGCTGCCCATCGATCACAACGCGAAGACCATCGATCGACAGCTGCGGGACAGGTCGAGAAGAATGAGACTCATTCCCATCAGTCATGAAGTCAGACCGTAGTGCAGGCGCGCCGAAGAAACCACCTCAGGGCGGCGTCAATGACTAGTCAGCTATGCGGGCATGGCTGGCGGTCAGTTGACCATGCGCTCCTTGCCCTCCCAGTAGGGCTTGCGCAGTTCGGTCTTCAAGATCTTGCCGCTGGGGTTACGAGGCAGCGCATCGATCTCGGTCACCGAAGTCGGGCATTTGTAATGGGCGAGGTTCTCCCGGCAGAACGCGATGATCTCGTCGTCGCTGTTGGCCTCATCTCCATTGCGCACGACGATCGCCTTGACGGTTTCGCCCCACTTGTCGTGCGGGACGCCGATCACGGCGGCGTCGGCAATGCCGTCGTGCTTCATCAGCACGTTCTCAATCTCGGCCGGGTACACGTTCTCGCCGCCCGACACGATCATGTCCTTGATGCGGTCGTGAATGAAGAGGTAGCCCTCTTGCATGTAGCCAGCGTCGCCGGTCGTGAACCAGCCGAGACCGTTCTCGTCGCGACCCTCGGGGTAGCACGCCGCGGTGGCTTCTTCGTCGGCGTAGTAGCCCTTGAGGTTTTGAGGCGACTTGATCCAGATCTCGCCGACCTCGCCGTCGGGCAGGTCGTTGCCGTCCGCGTCGACGATGCGAATCTCGGTGTTCGGAACTGGCTTGCCAGCCGAGCGAAGCAGGTGGGCTCGGGGGCCACCCGGATCATGATCTTCGGCGTCGAGCTGCGTGATGCCGCCGGTCGTTTCGGTCAGGCCGTAGACCTGGCAGAAGTCGCAGCCCATGGCTTCCATGCCGCCGACGAGGACTTCTTCGGTGATCGGCGACGCGCCGTAGATGACCGAGCGCATGCTCGAGAAGTCGGTCTCGCCGATCGTCGGCATCATCAGCAGAAACTGGATCACGGCCGGCACGAACAGTGCGTTGGTGATCTTGTGCTCGGGGATGAGGCGCAGAATCTCCATCGGGTCGACGTCACGCAGCATCACGTTGGTCGCACCGTTGTAGAGACCAACAACACCCCAGCCAGAGCCGGCGATGTGGAACAGCGGCATGCCGACCAGGTTCACCGAGTCGGCGTCGAAGCTCCACATGCCGCTGGCGACCGGCATCATGCCGAAGAAGTTGTTGTTGGTCAGCTCGACGCCCTTGGGGAGACCGGTCGTGCCGCTCGTGTACAGCTGGTAGCAGGTGTCGGTCGGGGCCGACTCGGCCATCGGATCGGTGGCCTCGTGGCTTGCGATCCACTCGTCGTAGGTCGGGTAACCATCCGAGTTAGTGGCACCGCCGTTTTCGCCGATGACCACGATTTGCACGTCACCCTCGAGGTCCATCGACTTGAGGTGGCCGAGGAACTCTTCGCCGATGAGCAAGACCTTCACCTTGGAGTGGTTCAGGATGTACGCCATCTCGGGCGGGGCGAGGCGCCAGTTGACGGCGACGGTGACGGCGTTGAGCTTGGCAGCCCCGAACAGCATCGTGAAGTACTCGGGCACGTTCTTGTCCAGGAACGCCACGCGGTCCTGGTTCTCGACGCCCGCGGTCGCCATCGCTTGGGCGACACGGCTCGATTCTTCATGCAGCGTGGCGTAGGAGCGCACGTTGTCGCCGAGGATGATTGCCGCCTTGTCTGGACGCTCGGCGGCGTGGTGGCGAATGAGGTCCCCGATGGTGTGCACTGCAGCAGTCATGCGCGCCATATTCGCCCATGCACGGGTTCGCGCGCCAACGGCGTGTCCCCGAGCTGCAGCGGATGCCAGTGCAGTCCTCGCGGGCCCTCAGCCTGCGACGGTCATCGGCGCATCGGGGTCGTTCGACCATTCCTGCAGGCTCGCGGTGTACACGGCCACGTCGGTGAAGCCGAGGCGAGTCATCCAGAAGGCGTCGACCGACGCCGCGATGCCACCGCCTCAATACGCGACCGTTCGTGCGTCGGGCCGATCCGGAAGCATTGCTCGGATCTGGCCGACCGGTTGGAAACGACCCGTGTCTGCGTCGACCATCGAGGTCGCGGGAATGTTGATTGCGCCCGGGATGTGGCCGGGTCGGGCGTATGGCTGGACGTCGCCATTGAAGACGGGGGCAGGGAGCGAGTCGATGAGACAGGTGGCGCCGTCTGCCATCGCCGCCATGACGTCGTCTTTGTTGGCGATCAGGCGAGGCCGAGGCGACAAGGTCAGCGAACCTGCCGCGGCTGCGGTCGGATTGCTTGGGCCGGCCTCGGTCGGCCGGTCCTCGGCCTTCCACGCTTTGAGGCCGCCGTCGAGCAGCGCGGCATTGTCGAAGCCGATCCAGCGCAGCATCCACCAGACCCGGGCGGCCCACATCGAGCTGTTGTCGTCGTACAGCACCACTCGCGTGGCGTCGGAAACGCCGAGCCGTTCCATCGCAGCGCCGAAGTGTTCAGGCGTTGGCACGGCGTACCGAAGCTGGCTGGTCGCATCGACGAGGTCCTCGTTGAGATCGGCAAAGGCAGCGCCGGGCAGATGCGCGTCTTCGTAGTTCTGACGACCGCTCTCGCTGATGTATCCGTTGTCGCCCATCCGCAAGAAGATCGTGCAATCGAGGACGACGAGATCGTCGGAGCCCAGCTCGTTCGCGAGCCAGTCGGTGGTCACCAGTGAGTCCATGACCCGAGACTGCCAGTTCGTCGAGGTCGTCCGCAAACGTGCTCAATCGCCGGATC
>CAZEMU010000005.1:33277-39421 GCA_964513315.1 uncultured Acidimicrobiaceae bacterium
CGCGAACTCGGCGACCGGGTGGCTGAAGGGCGCAGCGTGTGGGCGTGCATGTTCGACCTCGATGGCTTCAAAGGCATCAATGACACGCATGGCCACGCGGCAGGCGATGACGCGCTTCGAACGATCGGCCAGCTCATGCAGACCCGCCTTGGCGCACACCCTGGGACGGTTGTGGCCCGCACCGGCGGCGACGAGTTCGTCGTGGTGACCACGATGCCGATCGAGCAGCTGAACGTCGCGCTCCGGACCGTGCTCGACGAGATCCCGTTCGTTTCCGCTCGCCTTGGCCACGTCTCGGCGTCGGTCGGCATTTCGTCCGGTGCAGACCGGGCCGTTGTGCGCCGGGCCGATGATGCGCAGTCACGCAGTAGCGGCAGGCGCTTCAAGAGCTCGGGGTCAAGTGGGGTCAGGGATATCTCCTTGGTGCACCGAATGGGCTCGCCACTTGGCTCGACGGAACCACCACCTCGACGAAACTCACCTAGCTGCGGCGTGTGCGGCTATTCCATCGTGGCGTAGTTCGTCGACCGGTCGTCGGTCGTCGAGCCGCGGACCTCGTCGGCCGAGGCCCGAAGCGCTTCGAGGAACTCACCGATCACGCCGACGTTCGAGTTCGAGACAGTGGCGTGGAGCGAGTCGGGAGGCCCTTGGCGATCGAGATGCCAGCCCCGGCGATCGAGCGCATCGGCAAGCGCAAACACATCGATCGGGTCGTCAGCTGCCGTGTCCGACGCGATCGCCATCAGATGGAAGGTCGGGTCACCCAAGACGCGCAGCCCGTCGACGGCTGTGATGCCCGCACGTATGTCGTCGGCGTTCGCCAGCGTGGTTTCCACCAATGCCTTGTAGCCGTCGACGCCCAGGTATTGCATGACGGCCCACGCGGCCGCCATTGGTAGCCCGCTGCGGGTTCCCTGCAGATTGGGCGAGGCGTACATGCCGCCGAGCCAGTCGTCGAACACGAAGGTCTGGTATCGGCGCAGCTCCTTGGTGCGATGCAGGATCACCGACACGCCCTTGGGTGCATAGCCGAGCTTGTGGATGTCGGCCGAGATCGTCGTGACGCCCTCGACCCGGAAGTCCCACGGCGCAACGTCGCGGCCGAGCATCTCGGCGAACGGAAGCACGAACCCGCCCATGCACGCATCGACATGGCAGCTGGCGCCGACCGACTCAGCGAGTGCAGCGATCGCGGGGATGTCGTCGATGACGCCCTGCGGGTACTGGGGCGCGGAGCCGACGACAAGGGCGGTGTTCTCGTTCACGAGTTCGGCCATGGCGTCGACATCGGCCGTCCAGTCATCGAGGACGGGTGCCTTGCGCACGGTCAGGCCGAACAGGTGCGCTCCCTTGTGGAACGCCGCGTGAGCGCCAGTCGACAACACGATCTCGGGTGCCTCGAGACCCCGCTCAGCTCGCGCTCGCTCCCGTGCTGCCTTGACCCCGCACAGGATCGACTCGGTGCCACCGCTCGTCAAGAACCCGGACGTCGTGTCGGGCCCATTCAGCAGCCCGGCGGTCCAGGAGACAGTCTCAGATTGGATCTGGCCGAGCGAAGGAAATGCTCGCGTGTTGAGCGCGTTCTCGTGGAGATAGAGCGATGCTGCGCGCTCCGCGACTTCGCGGACGCCCGGGCCGCCGTCATAGACCGCGCCGAATGCGCGGCCATCTTCCCAACGCACGTCGTGGTCTCGCTTCGACGCGAGCTCCGCCATGATCTCGTCGGGGTCTCGCCCCTGCTGTCCTAGATGCGCTACTCCGGCCATCGAACGAGTCTTGCAGGCGGTGACAGGGTGTCAGTCGAAATCTAATGACGCGGTGTGGGCGGGGTCGTAGCCTCGGCACGTGGTCCAACCGTTCCGTGCGAGCGCGGCAGCTCGAAGCGTCGACCCGACAAGCAGGCTCGTTCGTGACGTGCCGGGCTTCTCGGTCTTCGCCGGCTCGCTCATCGTGCTGGCGACCGGTGTGGTCTTTAGCTTCGGTGGGCTCGCCTTTCGGCTGACCGACGACATGAACGCATGGCAGTACGTGATCTTCCGAGGCTTGGGCGCGCTCGTCGTCACGGCGCTGATCTTGGCGTATCGCTACCGGGGTCGGGTGGGCGACCTGACCGGGCCGATCGAACGAAGCCACATCGTCGCCGGTTTGCTGCTCGGCAGCATCAGCGCCGTCTTCATCTTCTCGCTCGAGCGGGCCTCGGTCGCGTTCGTGCTGTTTCTGCAGGCGCTGGCGCCGATCACGTCGGCCTACTTCTCTTGGATCCTGCTGCGCGAGCGAGTGTCCCGAGCCGTGCTCATCGCTACCGCAGTTTCGATCGCAGGCGTCCTCGTCATGTTCTCGGCGACGCTCACCGATCGAATCGACCCGCTTGGGTTGATCGCCATCACGATCCCGATCATCTTCGGCTTGTACGCAACGTTGATCCGGGGGGCACAGCAGATCGATGCCCAGGTACCGATCCTGGTCGGCGGGGCGACGCTCATCGTGCTCGGTGTTCTTGGGTCTGTCGCCACGGTCGGGTTCGACATGTCGGCGCGCGACATGCTGATCGGCCTGTTCGCCGGAAGCATGCTGCTTGCAATCCCCGGCGCCTTCCTTAACCACGCCACCCGGGTGGTGCCTGCTTCCGAAGTCGCGCTGCTGTTGATGAGCGAGGTGATCTTGGCGCCCGTGTGGGTGTGGCTGTTCGTCGACGAGTCACCCGAGGCGACCACGATGATTGGCGGTCTCATCATTTTCTCGGCCGTGCTCGGGCTCTTGTTCTGGCGCCGGACCCGGGCTCTCAGCGCACGGTCGGCGGCGGCTCGCCAGGGATGAGCCTGCTCGACCACTTGTTCTTGCTCGGCGCGGGTCTGTTGGCGGGGGTGGTCAACTCGGTGTCGAGCGGCGGCAGCTTCTTCACGTATCCGGCGATGCTGGCGACCGGGCTCAGCCCGATCCAGGCTGCGACGACGACGCTCGCCGCGTTGACGCCCGGCAACCTCGCGGCCGTGCCCGAGTACTGGCCCGAGGTGCGGGCCGAGAAGCATCGCTATCCCGAACTGCTCGTGGTCGTGGTGGTCGGAGCTCTCATCGGAATCGTGCTGCTGTTCACGACTGGCGCCGATGCGTTCGAGTCGTTGGTGCCCTGGCTCGTGCTCGCGGCCACGCTGTTCTTTGCGGCGAGCCCATACGTCCGGAAATGGGCGGCAGAGCACGCGCACTCGTTGACCGACGGGCGTCTCGGCCTCGGGCTCATCTTCGTGATGTCGATCTACCTGACCTACTTCGGGTCGGGCGTCGGCAACCTGATTCTGGCGATGCTCACCATTCGTGGCTTCACCGACTTCTTGAGCGCCAATGCGGGCAAGAACATCATCATGACGATCGGCACGACGATGGCGACGATCGCGTATGGGTTCGGCGGCTGGGTGCAGTGGGAACCGTTGCTGCCCGTGTTCATCGGCAGCGGCATCGGAGCTGCGTTTGGTGGACGGATCGCTCGCGGCATTCCGCTCGGGGTGCTGCGAGCCTTCGTGATCTCGTTCGGGCTCTTCGTCGCCATCTGGCTGTTCGTCCGATGACTAGCGTGGCGTCATGGTCGTGACGCCGAGTGCTCTTCCGGAAGCCACGATCGACTTCGTCCTCAACACTCGACCAGACGACATCCCCGACGCGGTCATGGCGTTCGCTCGTCGTTGCCTCTTGGACCTGCTCGGCGTCGCCGCCGCTGGACGCTCGACCGAACTGTCATCGATCATCGGCGATCACGCCGCTCGTCATTTCGGCGCAGGGACCGGGCCGGGCGTACCGATGCTCTTCGACGGACGAGTGGTCAGCCCGGCGGGCGCGGCGCTCGCTGCCGGCATGACGATCGACTCGATCGATGCCCACGACGGACACAACCTGACCAAGGGACACACCGGCTGTCATCAACTCCCGGCGCTGCTCGCATTCGCAATCGCTGAGGATTCCCTCGGCGCCGCCGAGTTCTTGACGTCGCTGGTCGTTGGCTACGAGTTCGCGACCCGTGCCGGGATTTCGCTGCATGCGACCGCCCCCGACTACCACACGTCGGGCGCCTGGGGCGCGGTCGGCTCTGCTGCACTCGGCGCTCGGGTGCTCGGCCTGACGTCGTCGCAAACGTTCGAGGCGATGGGCATCGCCGAGTACCACGGCCCTCGCAGCCAGATGATGCGGGTGATCGATCACCCGACGATGCTCAAGGACGGATCGGGCTGGGGTGCGATGGCCGGCGTCTCCGCTGCGTACCTGGCCGCCGACGGGTTCACGGGCGCACCTGCCGTCACCGTGTGTGACCCTGCGGTCGATGCGGTCTGGGCTGACTTGGGCGAGCACTGGATCATCTTCGACCAGTACTTCAAGCCGCAACCCGTGTGCCGCTGGGCTCAACCTGCCGTAGAAGCAGCGCTCTCGCTGCGCCAGGAACACGCCTTTGATCCCGCCGCGATCGCGAGCGTGCAGGTGTCGACGTTCCACGAGGCCGCTCGTCTTGCGACGGCGCATCCCAAGACGACCGAACAAGCCCAGTACAGCTTGCCGTTTCCGGTTGCTGCGGCACTCGTGCGGGGGCGGCTCGGAGCGACCGAAGTGACCTCGGACGGGCTCAACGATCCGCTGATCCACGAGCTCGCCGACCGAGTGAGCATGCACCAAGATCCTGCCCACAATGCTGCGTTCCCCGCCAACCGCTACGCCCGAGTCTCCGTTGAGTTGGCCGACGGGCGAGTCCTCACCAGCGACGATCACGAACCACGAGGCGACGCAACGGCGCCGCTCGACGACGTCGAGATCCGAGCAAAGTTCCACGCGTTCGCGGCACCCACGCTCGGCGAGGCCAGGGCCAAAACGATCGAAGCCGCCGTCGACGCACTGGTCGACGGCGGCTCCCTAGAGCTATTGCTCGATCAGATCATCCCCAAGGCTTGATGGGGTTGGCGTAGCACTGACCGTTGGCCTCGTGGAAGTACGGGTAACCGGCCGGGCACGGGTTCACCGCAGGAGCAGGAGCTGAGTAGGTCGACGTTGGCGCGCCGACGTGGGGCAGACGCTGTCGCTGCTGCGGCGCCGTGTGGGTCACGACCGGTACCTGCACGTAGGTGACGCGAACCGGAGCGTTGTAGACGCACGGGTTGGTCCACGCATTGACCTCGTTCTGGTTGCTGCGACCGTCGAAGTCCCAGTCACCGTGTGGGTTCAGGGCAACGTCAATGTTGTATGCCGTCGGGCAGGGAGCCACGCATGGGTTGGCACCGTTGCTCGCCTCGTAGCGGTTGTTGACGCCATCGCTATCCCAGTCGCCATGTGGGTTGGCGTTGACCGACGCCCACGACCAGTATCCGCCCACGCACGTTCGAGAGCTCGTGACGTTGTAGACGAGGTGGTACTCGACGTCGCTCCACAACACGTCGTAGCAGTACGACGGATTGTTGACGCACCATTGGGTCGAGTCGTAGACGCACGGGTTCAGGCCGTTCGAAACGAAGACCTCGTCGCCGTTGTCGACTCGGTCGCCGTCCCAGTCACCGTCGAGGTCGGCGAGCACGTCATCGATCGACCAGTTCGGGCAAGGGCCGTCGGTGGTCGAGTAGTAGTAATAGTGCTCGTTGCTCGCATCGGCTGCGCTCGGAATGAGCACCGCAACGAAGACGGCAAGTGCGACGAACAGCAGGTGTAGCTGCCGCTTGCGGGGTCCCTCTTGGGATCGCGCGCTGATGGTCATGGTGTCTCCTCCGCCGGCTTGGTTTTTGTCCCGCGCTCTATCGTAGGCGACCCGACACGACGGGGTGAGAACCGGCTCTCGACGCGACGGACTAGCTCGGCTGCCAGCACCAGGGGACCGGGCGACTAGCGGAGGCTGATGCCAGCGGTTTTGGTTTCGAGGTACTCGTCGAGGCCTTCGTGGCCGCCTTCTCGCCCGAGGCCTGAATCGTTCATCCCGCCGAACGGCACCGAGGCCGAGGTCGGGTTCACGTCGTTGATGCCGATGATGCCGAACCGCAGCGCTTCGAAGGCCGTGATGGCCGTCTTCAGGTTCTGGGTGTAGACGTAGGCGGCGAGGCCGTAGTGCGTGTCGTTGGCCAGCTCGATCACCTGGTCGAGGGCGGCGTTGACGCACCCGGGGGGGCCCCGGGCGCCCGGTTA
>CAZEMU010000005.1:39431-66317 GCA_964513315.1 uncultured Acidimicrobiaceae bacterium
GGTGTCGCCGTTGGCGGCGAGGCGTTTGGGCGGGTCGTGGCCCAGCCCGATCCCCGGGGCGCCGTCGTCGTAGACGACGACGGGGGCGACAGGGCCGAACGTTTCCTCGCGGTAGACGGTCATGTCGGGCGTGACATCGGTGAGCAGGGTCGGGGCGTAGAAGTGGCCCTTGTCGAGGCCGCCTTCGGTCAGGCGGTAGCCGCCGACCGGAATGCCGGCGCCCTTGTCGCGAGCGTCTTCGACCTGGGCGGCGACCTTGTCGACCGCGGCGTCGTTCACGAGCGGGCCGACGCCAACGCCGTCGGCCATGCCGTTGCCGGCGACCAGCTTCTCGACGCGTGAGGTGAGCGTGCCGACAAACGCATCGGCTGCGTCACGGTGCACGTAGAGCCGGTTCGGGCTGATGCAGGCCTGGCCCGAGTTCAAGAACTTGAGCGCAGCCGCGCCCTTGGCGGCCTGCTCCGGGTCGGCGTCGGGGTAAACGATGAACGGAGCGTGGCCACCGAGCTCGACCGAGACTCGCTGCAGCGACGCTGCGGCCTTGCCGGCAAGCAGGCGTCCGACGGCAGTCGAGCCGGTGAAGGTCAGCTTCTTGACCCGGGAGTCGCTGGTGAACACATCGCCGATCGGCACCGGGTTCTGCGCGGTCACCATGTTCATGACGCCAGCGGGCACGCCTGCTTCTTGCAAGATGTCGAAGATCGCCTTGGCGCACAGCGGGGTCGCTTCGGCTGGCTTGAGCACCATGGTGCAACCGGCGGCAAGCGCGGGACCCATCTTGCGGGTCAACATCGAGATCGGATAGTTCCACGGCGTGATCGCGGCGACGACGCCGACGGGCTGGCGCACCGACAGGAACCGTTGATCGGCGCGAGACGAAGGAAGCCACTCGCCGGTGATGCGGCGTGCTTCTTCGGCGAACCAGCGCAAGAAGTCGGCTCCGTAGCCGACCTCGAAACGGCTGGCGCGCAGCGGCTTGCCCTGTTCGGTCGTCATGAGTTCCGCGAGCTCACCAGCTCGCTCGTTCATGAGTTCCCACGCCCGCATCAAGATGTCGGCGCGTTCGTACGCCGTCGTGGTCGACCAGCTGGGGAATGCCGCATGGGCGGCATCGATCGCCGCGGTCGCATCGGCCGCTCCACCATCAGGCACCTGCCCGATGATCTCGCCGGTTGCAGGATTCGTTACCTCGAAGGTCTCGCCACCGATGGCATCGACCCACGCTCCGTTGATGAACATGGCCGCGAAGCTACCCGGTGTCACCAGGACCGCGAGAGTGGAGAACGCCTAATCGTCGAGGAACGGAAGTCCGCTGCGGTCCGGGTCGATGAAGTCGCGACGTTCGAGATAGTCGTCACGCTCGTAGTAGGCCGAAGCCGCGGCGGCGCCGGCGACGATTGCGGCGGTCACCACGAAGGCCAACGCTCCGGCCCGCTGATTCCGAAGCTCGGATACGAAGAAGCCGGCCGTGACCGGAATGGCCAGCGAGCCGATGCCGAGCGCGGCGGCAAGCTGACCGTCGCCATCGAGCCAGAAGTACGCGGCGACGAAGACGGCAACGACGCACACCAGGCCGTAGAACACGACAGAGAAGACGCCGAACGACCCTGCTTTGGGCTCTTTGTATTGCTTCGGGTCTTCGCCGATGACGATGGACATCGCCATAGTCTTACCCGAAATGTGTGGCCGGTACGGCCACATGGGGTCGGCGGCCTACCGGGCCGGACCCGATCGCGAGTCGTTCTAACCCAGGACGGTGCCGGTGGATTCGGCGTTGACCGATCGATTCCGGGAGAACGCTCGCATGTCGATGGGGGTGCCGGTGAAGCGTCCCTCGACGACCAGCGGGTCGGCGTCGTGGTCATGTCCAGCTTCGACGGCGGTGATGAGTTCGGCCATCAGGTGCGAGGCAACGCAGGCGTTTTTGAACTGGTTCCCGCTCGTGCCGCAGGCCATGTAGAAGCCGTCGAGGTCGCCTCGGTCATAGATCGGACCCCAGTCCGAGCTGACGTCGTAGGCCTCGGCGACACCCATGCGTTGACGAGGAACGCCGAACTCGGGCACTCGCTTGCCGACGCGCATCATCTGTCGCGACCACAGCGGCTCGGTGACTTCTCGATGCAGCGTGTCCATGTCGTCGACCCAGTCGTGGCCGTCGCATTCGGGGTCGGCCGACCCGACGAAGATGTTGTTGCCCGGTGCCGGTCGGAAGTACATGCCTTGGTCGAGGTCGCCGATGATCATGCCGTCGCGTTCGAAGTCGAGGTCGGCAGGCGCAGGTGCGAGGTGGGCTTCGTGGCGCATCGGTGCGGTCGTGATGGACATGGTCTTGTCTTGTCCGGCGATGCCGTTGACCATCGACGACCACGGGCCGCCGACGTTCACGACGATGGGTGCGTGCACGTCGTCGCCGGTCGCAAGTCGCACGCCGGTGACCCGGCCGTCTTCGTGTAGCAGTTCGGTCATGCGTTGCCCGAACATGAACGTGGCGCCCTTCTTCATTGCAGCCGCGTGCAGGTTCTGGGCCGCAAGCTGAGGGTCGCTGATGTAGCCCGCGTCGGGGTTGTACAGAGCGCCGGGGAGCTCGCCGACCGGGTCAGCCCAGAACTCGGGGTCATCGGGTGCTCGGGCGCCGCCATATTCGGCGAGGGTCAGGAACGACAGCCGCTCGGTTGTCTCCTCTGCGGTCCACTCTTCGAACGGCACGCCCGCTTCGGTCATGTTCTTGACCCAGAGGTGATGCAGGTCTTCGTGGGTGCGCAGGAACGCGGTGCCGATCGTGATCTTGTGGGCGACGCCGTACTCGTGGTCGCCAGCCTCGGTCTCGAGGTAGTCGGCGAAGTTCTCCCAGTACTGGTTGCCTTCCCAGGCCATGCGCACGCCGTCGACGGTCGTGTAGCTGAAGCGGACGATCGCGCCCGAGCTCGACGTCGAACCCATGCCCGGTCCGGGGTTCATCTCGATGACGGCAACGTCGAGGCCTCGGCGGCTGAGTTCGAAGGCAATGCCGCATCCGAAGATGCCGGCGCCGATCACGATGGCGTCGTGCTGAGTCATGCGTGCAGGTTATGCGTCCCGAATTCACCGGTGCCATGTCCGACCGGGCGCGAAGATCGTGACGTGCGCATGCATGACGACGAGGTCGAGATCACCGCAGCGATTGCGAGCCGTCTGGTGGCGGCGCAGATGCCTGACCTGGCCGGGCTGGTGTTGGAGATCGTTGAGCCGTGGGGCACCGACAACGCGATCTGGCGCCTCGGCGATGACCTGGTGCTTCGCTTCCCTCGCATCGCGTGGGCGCCGAACCAGATCGAGTTCGAGGCCGAGTGGCTGCCTCGATTCGCGCCGCTGCTTGACGTGGCAGTGCCCGAGCCGGTCGCTGTCGGGGAGCCAGGGGAGGGGTACCCGTTTCCGTGGGCCGTGCACCGGTGGGTTCCGGGCGTCGGCGCTGCTCTCGACGCCATGGCGGATCCGTTGCAGTTCGCCCAACACTTGGCCGACGCTGCTCGCCAGATCTGGACGCTCCCGGCCACAGGAGCTCCGCCGGCGAAGAATCGTGCTCGGCCACTCGCCGAGTACGACGCAGAGACGCGTCGCTGCATCGAGTCCGCCGCGCATCTGATCGATGCCGATGCTGCGCTCGCGATCTGGGAAGACGCCCTTGCCGCTCCCGCCCATGCCGGTGCGCCGGTCTGGGTGCACGGCGACCTCGAGGGCAACTGCGTGCTGCTCGACGGCCAGATGCACGGGCTTGTCGACTGGGGCCTGGCCTGTGCTGGCGATCCCGCCACCGACGTGCAAGTCGTGTGGTCGCCACTGTTCACGGCCGAGTCTCGGCGGGTCTTTCTCGACATGCTTGAGATCGATGACGCCACGCTGGCTCGCAGCCGTGGCGCGGCGATCAACCAAGCCTGCGGCGCGTTGCCGTACTACCTCGACACCTATCCGCTGATCGTCGAGCGCTCGTGGCACAAGCTCGCTGAGCTCGGGGTCGAGCGCCGCGCTGGTGGGGGTGAGTCTGGCTAGTTGCGCGGGATGTCTCGGAACGGCGTGTCACGGCCCGGCCCTGGCTCACGAGGTAGCCCGAGCATCGATTCGCCCAGAATGTTGCGCTGGATGTCGTCGGTGCCGCCGGCGATTGAGACCGCGGGCGTCGAGATCAGGACCTCGGCGATGACCCTGTCGCCGTGAGGATCGGTGCCCGCGAGCAGGGCTTGGCTCTGCGCAACCTTGGCGTGGATGCGAGCACTGCGGCGAGCGATCTCGCTGGCCGCGAGTTTGCCGATTGATCCCTCGGGGCCGGGCTTGCGCCCAAGCGCACGTGCGGCTCGTGCCCGAGCGGCCGTCCACTCGCTGGCCTTGCGGAACGCGTAGAGGTCAGCCAGGTCTTGGCGCACGAGCGGGTCCTGGGCCGCGCCTGACTGCTGCGCTCGTTCGATCGTCAGGTCCGGACGTCCGGCTCGCTGCGGATACCACGAGTACGTCTTCAGGAACTCGGCTGCCTCTTCGTTGCATTCGTCCCAGCACCGGCCGGTCCTGTTCGGCACGAGCGCAGGCCGGGCGCCGCCGAGCGATCGTTCATACGACAACGTCGTGCGGGCAACCCGCCAGCCGTCGCCGACATCGCCGACGCGCCACGCGTCGGGGATACGAGCGTCGGCGATGAAGATCTCGTTGAATGACGAGTGGTTGTTCATCTGCTTGATGCCGCGCACTTCGATGCCCGGCTGGTGCATGTCCATCAAGAAGTACGTGATGCCCCGGTGCTTCGGCGCGTCCCAGTCGGTGCGGGCGACGATGAACGCCATGTCGGCGTGGTGCGCGCTGGTGCTCCAGACCTTCTGGCCGTTGACAATCCATTCGTCGCCGTCACGGGTCGCCGTCGTCGTGAGGCCAGCGAGGTCAGAGCCGTTACCGGGCTCACTAAACAGCTGTGTCCAGTGAAGCTCGCCGGTGAGCGAGGGCCGAAGGAACTTCTCCTTGACCTCGTCGCTGCCGTCGTTGTAGATCGTCGGGCTGGCCAGCGTGACCCCGCCGCCGGGCGGCGTGTAGACGGCGCCATAGGCGCGGAACGCTTCGCGAACCTCGGTGTCGGCCCATGCGGGGAGCCCTCGGCCGAACCATTGCTCGGCCCAACTCGGCTTGGCCCATCCTCCGTCGCAGATCATCGTGCGCCACTCGAGCAGGGGTCGCTCCGGGTCCCAGTGCTCATCGAGCCAGGCGGTGACCTCGCCCCGGACAGAGTCGTGCGTTGGAGTCGCCATGACGTCGCACGGTAGTTTCGGCATCAGCTACTGGGCGAATGGGCCACGGGCGATACGAGGGAGAGCGTGAACATGGGCGACATCAATGTCGAGGTTGACGAAGACAAGGTTGCGGTTGTCGAGATCCAACGCGGACCGAACAACTACTTCTCGTACGGGATGATCCAAGAACTCGCGACCGTCTTCGAAGAGCTGCAAGAAGGCGACCGGGCTCGGGCGATCATGCTCTGCTCCGAAGGCAAGCACTTCTGCGCCGGCGCCGACTTCACTGACCCGAACCGTGGCAAGGAGCCCCATGGCGGGCTGTACCTCGAGGCGGTCCGCCTGTTCGAGACCGAGCTGCCGGTCGTCGCTGCGATCCAAGGTGCGGCCATCGGCGGCGGCCTCGGCCTGGCGCTCATGCCTGACATCCGGATCGCCGCGCCCGAGGCCCGCTTCGCTGCGAACTTCGCCCGCCTCGGCTTCCACCAGGGGTTCGGCTTGAGCCACACGCTCCCCGCACTCGTCGGTCCGCAGGCCGCCGCGGACATCATGCTCACCGGCCGTCGCGTCAAGGGCGAAGAAGCCGTCGAGCTCGGTCTGGCCTACAAGCTCGCGTCGCTCGAAGATCTCCGTGACGTCGCCTATGCGCAAGCGCTCGAGATCGCGAAGTCAGCGCCGCTCGCGGTGCGTTCGATTCGCAAGACGCTGCGCCGGAACCTGGCCGACACAATCCGAGCGGCGACCGATCACGAGCTGGTGGAGCAGACCCGGCTGCAGCAGTCCAACGACTGGGCCGAGGGCGTCAAGTCAGTCTCTGAGCGCCGCGACGGCAACTTCACCATGAGCTGAGCGGAGTTTCTTCGCAATCGCAGCTTCGGCTTCGCCTCGGGCTGCTCTGCGGAGTTTCTTCGCAATCGCAGCTTCGGCTTCGCCTCGGGCTGCTCTGCGGAGTTTCTTCGCAATCGCAGCTTCGGCTTCGCCTCGGGCTGCTCTGCGGATCGGCTATCGGGGGACGTCGCCCTCCAGCGTGATGCGGTGCATGCGGCGGGTGTGCCCGTCGTAGTCGTTGATCGGGTTGTGGAGGCAACAGCGGTTGTCCCACAGGGCGACCATGTCGACCTCCCATTGCAGGCGCCACACGAACTCGTCGCGGATCTGATGCTCGAAGACGTGTTCGAGCAGCGGTCCCGACTCGGCCGCATCGACGTCGACCAGGCCGTACGTGTGGGCGACGTTGACATACAGCGACTTGCGGCCGGTCTCGGGATGGGTCCGCACCGCCGGGTGCCGTGACTCGAAGACTTGGGCGACCTGCTCGTTGCTCATGCGGTCGGCCGTGTTGCGGATCGACATCGCGGCTGCCGACGAGTTCATCGCCGTCCAGCCGTCGAGCTGATCCTGCAGCTCAGCTGGCAAGGCGTCCCAGGCGGCGTACTGGTTGGCGAACTCGGTATCGCCTCCGGCGGGCGGGATCTCCTTGGCCAGCAGCATTGAGGCCATCGGCGGACGGTCCAGGTACACCGTGTCGGCGTGCCACACGCCGCCGAAGTTCACCGTCTCATGCGGCAGCTTCAGCACTTCGATGATGAACGGGTTGCCGTCGAGCCCTTCGACGAACGGATACTCGGCCGGCGTGCCGATCGTCTCGGCAAACGCCAGGTACTGCTCCGGGGTCAGCGGCTGGTCGGGGAAGACGAGCACCAAATGCTCCAGCCATGCGGCTCGGATTGCCGCGGTGTCTTCGTCGCTGAGTGCGGCGAGGTCGACGCCGCGCACATAGGCACCGAGCGCCCCGCCCGAGGGCGTCACCGAGAAATGGCTCATCGAATCGCCCCCATCGACCTGTCGTTTCCTCCGTAAAACATCATGGCTCATGGGTGACTTCGCATCGTTCTCGAAGCCGGGCTCGACTCCGGGACAACGCTGGGGACCAAAGGGGACTCGCCGATCCCCAAGCGTGAGCGCTACGGTCCCGGCGTGAGTCAGCGGGCCGCCCAAGCACTTGTCTTCGCCACGTCCGGGCTGGTGCTCGTCCTCGAGATCGTCGCTGGCCGTTTGGTGGCCCCCTATGTCGGGATCTCGCTCGAGTCGTTCACGGCAATCATCGGCACGGTGCTGGCGGGCATTGCCGCCGGTGCAGCTGCGGGCGGGGTGCTGGCGGATCGTCACGATCCCACGACGCTCATCGGGCCGACGATCGTTGTCGGTGGCGTGCTGAGCTGGTTCTCGGTGCCGATCGTGCGGGCGATCGGTCCGGCGCTGAATACTTCAGCTGGTTCGTCGGTGCTGCTCGTCGCCGCGGCGTTCCTGCTTCCCGCTGCGATCGTGAGCGCCGTCAGCCCGATGGTCGCCAAACTCACGCTTGACTCGGTCGAGGACACGGGCACGGTCGTGGGTGGCCTGTCGGCTGCCGGCACGATCGGGGCGCTGGCCGGCACGTTCATGACCGGGTTCGTCCTCGTGTCGATTCTCTCGGTGACCGTGATCGTCTTCTTGATCGGCGCATTGCTTGTTGCCATTGGTGTTGCGACGTCGTTCGCGCTCCGCGGCGACAAGCCGACGCTTCCTGGAACCGCCGTCGTCGTGGTCGCCGCACTCGGCCTGCTGAGCAGCTCCGGCATCTGCGATCACGAGACGACCTACTACTGCGTTCGGATCCAAGTCGACGTGGCCGAAGATGGAACCGAGACCGGACGGTCGCTCTGGCTCGACCAGTTGCGCCACGGATTCGTCGACCTCGACGACCCGACCAACCTCGACATCCGCTACGTGCGCTTGCTGGCCGACATCGTCGACGGCATGCCCGAAGGTCCGATCGATGCCGCCCACATCGGCGGGGCAGCGTTCACCGTTCCTCGCTACGTCGAAGCCACCCGGCCCGGAAGCGACCAGCTGGTGTTCGAGATCGATGCGGCTCTGATCGACATCGCCGAAGCAGAACTCGGCCTCGAACTGACCGACCGGCTTCGGGCCGAAGTCGGTGACGCTCGCCTCGCCATCGGCGACCTCGGGGACGACTCGTATGACTTGGTCGTCGGCGACGCGTTCGGGAGCGAGGCCGTGCCCTGGCATCTGACCACCGTCGAAGTCGCCGCCGAGCTCGATCGGGTGTTGCGTGACGACGGTGTGTATGCCGTGAACCTGATCGACGGTCCGAATGGTCGCTTCGCCGCAGCCCTGCTCGCAACGCTTAGCGAGACGTTCGACCACGTCGGTGTCATTGATCCGTCGTCGGTCGTCGAGTCCGGCGATCGTTTCAATCGGATCGTGCTCGCCTCGGATTCGCCACTTCCCGAGCTGGTCATCGGAACCGATGACGGCGAGCTCGTCCGAGGTGACCCCTGGGGTGACGGCCAAGTGCTGACCGACAACTTCGCGCCGGTCGACCAGCTGATTGGCTAGACCGATGTACGACGTGGCGCCGATGTATGACGTGGCGATTGTTGGACTTGGCGCCATGGGCGCTGCCGTCGCGTGGCACGCCAGTCGACTCGGTCTGTCGGTGCTCGGCCTCGACCGCTACGAGCCTCCGCACACTCACGGCTCAACCCACGCCGAAACTCGGATCACTCGACTCGCGGTCGGCGAAGGCGACCACTACATCCCGTTCGTCGCCCGCTCGCATGCGTTGTGGCGAGAGCTCGAAACGCTGACCGGTACGTCGTTGCTGCACCAGTCGGGTGGGTACATCCTGACGGACGGGGCCGAGGAGGCTGACCGGTGGACCGACTTCACGATGGAGACGGCACGCATCGCCGAACGGGCGGGCGTGGGCTACGAGGTCTTCGACGCAGCCGCGATGCGCGAACGCCAGCCCAGCATCGTGGTGCCCGACGGGGCGAATGTCGGCTTCGAGCCGACGGCCGGCATCGTCATGTGCGAACGGGCTGTTGCCGGCCAACTCGCCCAGGCCCGAGAGACCGGCGCGCACACTCGGTTCGGTGAGCACGTCACCGCCATCGAACCCGTCGGCGACCACGTGCGGGTCATCACGAACGGCTCGGTGCACGAAGCTCGCCACGTGGTCGTGGCCGCTGGGCCATGGGCACCCGAGCTGGTGCCGAGCACGATTGCCGAGCGGTTAAGCGTGACCCGTCAGGTCGTGCACTGGTTCGAAGCCGACGATCTCGACGCGTGGTCAGTCAACTCGTTTCCATTCGTGATGTGGATTGCCGGAACGATCGACGACTATGTCGCTGCGTTCCCGACCCCACCCGACTCCGCAATCCGCGGCGTCAAAGTGCTGGGTGAGCAATTCGATGCGACGACGACACCAGACCAAGCCGAGCGCCATGTCAGCGCCGGAGAGATCGCAGACTTCCATCGCCGGCTCGTTGCGCCCCGGTTTCCTGGCATCACCGACCGCTCGCTGCGCTCCGAAGTGTGCTTGTACACGAACACGCCTGACGATCACTTCTTGATCGAAGCCGACCCACGGTCGGACCGAATCGTGGTCATGTCGCCGTGCAGTGGCCACGGCTTCAAACACTCAACCGCACTCGGCGAGGCGATCGCTCAACGCCTGGCGACAGGCGCCTCCGACTTGTCGCTCGAGCCGTTTGGTCTAGCTTCGTGACATGAGTGAGACCTCGCCCAGCCAGGGAACCAACCGACCCGACACCCTCAACGAGATCGGTGTGCTGAAGCGTCGAGAAATCGAGGCCCGCGTGATCGGTCCGATCATCGAACGGTTCGGTCAAGAGTTCGGCGAGGAACGCGTCGCCGACCTGCTGCGCGATGTCATCGTCGATGTGGCCAAGACCCAAGGCGCGGCGCTCGCTGGTGTGATGGGCGGCAAGGACCTGACGTTCTTCGCCGACTCGATGGAAGCCTGGACCCGTGGCGGAGCGCTCGAGGTCGACGTCGTCGAACAGTCCCCGAACCGGTTCGCCTTCAACGTCACTCGCTGCCAGTACGCCGAGATGTATCGGGACCTCGGCATGGCCGAACTGGGCGCCTCGCTGAGCTGCAACCGCGACGGCACGATGGTCGAGGGCTTCAACCCGGACATCGAGTTCACCCGCACGCAGACGATCATGAGCGGCGCGTCGCACTGCGACTTCGTCTACGAACTACCCGAATCCGAGCAACCGGTCGATCTCTAGCGCGACCGCTGCGCACCGCGATCGCCGGAACCCGCACCGCGTCCGGCGATACTGGCGGCGATGACCGAGTCTGCAACCAAGAGCTTCTCGACCCGGACCGCGCTCGGCGGGTTCGTTGCCGTGATGGTGGCCCTCGCCGTCGGCATTGCGATCGCCCGGCCCGCTGACGCTCCCGACGAGCTGTCCACGCTGGCCGCCATCATTCTCGGCCTGGTCGAAGGCCTGACCGAGTACCTACCGGTTAGCTCAACCGGTCACCTGCTCATCACGCAGGAGCTACTCGGCCTGGGCGGCACGGCCGAAGCGGACCTGGCGCTCGACACCTACGCCATCTGTATCCAAGCGGGTGCGATTCTCGCGGTGGTCGTGCTCTACCGCGACCGGCTGCTGCAGATGCTGCGAGGCGTCACCAGTGGCGACACCGACGGCCGCAACCTGTTACTCGCCACCATCGCCGCCTTCGTTCCAACGGTCGTGCTCGCGCTGGCGTTTCAGGACGTCGTCCGCGATCGCTTCTTCGGCCCGACCCCGATCGCTGCCGCCTGGATCCTCGGTGGCCTCGCCATCCTGGCGCTGGTTCGAACGGGTCGTCTCGATCGAGCAGGGGCGGCGATCACGGAGCTCACGATCCGACAAGCCGTCATCATCGGCGTGGCGCAAGCGATCGCCATCTGGCCGGGCGTCAGCCGCAGCTTGGTCACGATCGTCGCCGCCGTCCTGGTTGGGTTGTCACTCGGCGCTGCGGTCGAATTCAGCTTCATCCTCGGCCTGGCCACGCTCTCGGCGGCGACGTTGTGGGAAGCACTCGACAACGGCGGCAATCTCATCGACACATTCGGGATCGCCTCGCCGCTCATCGGTCTGGTGGTCGCCTTCATCAGCGCTGTCGCCGCAATCCGGTGGATGGTCGGCTGGCTCGAAGAGCGCGGCTTCGCCGTATTCGGTTGGTACCGCATCGCCGCCGGCATCTTTGTGTTCTTGGCGATGGCCACGAGTCTCATCGACTGATGGATCGCTACGGTACGGCCGGTGACTGACACGGCGCCGAAGATCGGCCGTCCGCAGCTCGTCGACGATGACGGGGTACCGACTCGAGAACGCATCCTCGCCGCGGCGCTGCGTGCCTTTGTGAGCACCGGCTACGACGCAGCGACGCTCGGCGACATCGCCCGCGACGCCCACGTCTCGGCACCCGCGATCTACAACCATTTCTTATCGAAGAGCGAGCTGTTCATCGAAGCGGCCCGCACCGCGTTGAACGGCATCGGCACCGAAGGTTCGACCCGAGGTGACCCTCGGGTGCTGCTCGCCGTCGATGCCGACGAAGAGATCCGCCACGCTCGCCGGCTGCTGGTCGAGCTGCACACGGCGGCGCTGCGTCACCCGGAGCTCGACGCGGCCCTCGCCGAATGGCAGTCGAAGCACATCGAACGCTGGGTCGCCGACGGCTACGGCACGCCCGCGTCGGCGCGGGCCTACTACCTGCTTGTGCAGGGGTTGGCCCTCATGGATGCGCTGCACATCGACCCGAACGACGACGCCGTTCAGGCCCACGTCGACGCCATGGTCGACACCCTGTTCTCGTCAGAGCGTTCGACCGCCTGAGCCTGGGAGGACCGCACGCTTGTGGGGTTGAACCAAGCGTTTCGAGCGCAGCGAGAAAGGCGTACTACTCCTAGTCAGGTTCAATCACGCCGGCCATCTCGAGGATGGTGGTTGGTGGCAAGTACATGTCGGTCGCCTGTACACCGAGGGCGTTGGACACGGCGTTGGTGAGCGCTGCGGGTGCGCCGATCATGCCGCCTTCGCCGACGCCACGGAAGTCGTTCTCGCCGGGCGAGTGCGTCTCGAGGTGGATGATGTCGATCTCCGGGATCTCCATCGCCGTCGGGATCAGGTAGTCCATGTAGGTCGTGGCCTGCGGCGTGCCCTCGTCGTTGTAAACGAGGTTCTCGTAGAGCACCATGCCGATGCCTTGAGCGACACCGCCGCGGACCTGGCCGTCGACGATCTTCGGGTTGATGATCGGGCCACAGTCCTCGACGACGAGGTACTTGGGGATCTCGACCAGGCCGGTACCCATGTCGACCTCGACCACGGCGACGTGGGTCGCCACGGACCAACCGCCGTCGCCGTGACCCTTGTAGCCCCGCACAACCTCGAATGCTGGACCGTTGGTCACGCCGTTGCGCTTGGCTGCCTCGGCGGCGACCTCGGCATAGGTGATGCCGCGTGCAGGTACGCCCGCCACGTGGATGTTGCCGTCGATGATTGTGACGTCGTCTTTCGAGGCTTCGAGCATCTCGGCGGCCAAATCGTTGACCTGTTCGCGAACCTCGCGAGCCGAGTACTTCATGACGCCGCCACCGATCGGGCCACCGCGCGAACCGCCGGTACCCAGGAAGCTGAACTGGCTCGTGTCGGTGTCGCCCCAGACGATCTCAACGTCGCTCATCGGCACGCCGAACTCGTCGGCGACGACTTGGGAGTACGTCGTCGCATGGCTTTGGCCGTGCGGGCTCTGCGATGTGTACATGCGGATCTTGCCGTCGACATCGATCGTTGCCCGAGCTTCTTCGGCAGCAAGCAGGTCGTTGCCGGGGGTGATGGCGTCGAGGAAGTCCGGCGGGCCAGGTGCAGCTTCGTGATAGCTGGCAAGGCCAACGCCGAGCTTGTTGCCCCGAGCTTCGGCCGCGGCACGCATCGCCGCCAGGTCCAACCCGTTGATCTCCTCGATCGCCCGATCGAGGGTGCCCTTGCACGACATCGTCACGTCGAGCGTGGGACCCGTCACCATCTTGGTGGGGAAGTCCTCGGCGCCATACATGTTCCTCTGGCGCAGCTCGAGGGGGTCCATGCCGAGCTTTTCGGCGGCTACATCGATGATGCGCTCGCGGGCCCAGGTCTCGTTCGCCCAGGGGCCGCGGTACGGCAGCTGCTTGCCCTTGTTCGTCGCCAGCATGCGGCTCGTGAACTTGAACGACGGGAAGCGGTACGGGCCGGGCATGTAGACGCGGATCATGCCTTGGGTGAGTGCCCCGCCGATCGGGAACGACGGATAGGCGCCGTAGTCCAGGTCGAAGTTGCACTTGAGGCCGCGGAAGGTGCCGTCGTTGTCGATGGCCAGCGACATGGTGAATCGCTCTTCGCGAGCCTGGCCGCCGTCGAGCAGATTCTCGACCCGGTCCTCGATCCACTGGGTGGAGCGACCGGTCATCTTGGCGGCGACGATCGTTGCCATCTCTTCGCGGTGCACCGAGCCCTTGGAGCCGAAGCCGCCACCGATGTCGCCAGCCCGAACGGTCGGGTAGTCATCGGCCGCGAGCAGACCCATCGCCATTTTCATCTGATGCTTGAGCATCGAGCGATCGCGCTTGATCTGCTGGTTCTGGCCGGTGCGGTCCTGCTGCTTCAGCGCGTCTTTGTGCTCCTTGAGGAACGCCTTGGCGGCGGCGAAGAAGTTGCTGCGACGCTGCTTGGACTTCAGGAACGACACGAAGTTCTTGCCGCCCTTTTCGGTGACGGTCATCGCAGCCGCCGCCCACTTGACCACGTGAGGCGCTTGCGACGTGCTCGTGATGGTCATATGCCCGGTAATCGGGTCGAGCTCGACGACCGTGCCGCGAGCTTCCATGGGCTGGTTCGTCACCCGGTGGCAGTTGAAGGTCTCGGTGATGATGTGATCGGCCTGCGCGAACGAGCGGTCGACGTCGCCGTAGGTCTTCGAGCCGTCGTGCAGCACGTTGCCGTCTGCCTTGTCCCACAGCTGCGGGCTCGTCGGCGACAGCGCCTGGTCCATCGTCGCGACCGGTTCGAGGTCGGTGTAGTCGACCTCGATCAGCTCGAGCGCGTCTTCGGCGATGTAGCGAGACTCGGCCAACACGATGGCGACCGGGTCACCGACGAAGCGGACCTTGTCTTCGGTGAGCGGCATGAACAGCGGCGTGTACATGTCCGGCAACATGATCAGCGGCAAGAACGGGTTGGCGTGCGCGTTGAGTTCGGCGCCGGTGTAGACGGCGATCACGCCGGGCAGCTTCTTGGCGGCTCGCGTGTCGATCTTGTCGATCGTGGCGTGCGGGAACGGGCTGCGCAGGAACGCTGCGTGGGCGACGCCCTCGGGCAGGCGATCGGCAACGAAGTCGCCCTCGCCAGCCAGCAGCCACTCGTCTTCGACGCGCTTGACGGACTGGCCGACGAAGCCCAGGCCGCTGGTCTGCACGTGATCGTCAGTGGCGGTCATTGGGCGTCTCCGAGGTTGTCGATAGCGGCCATGACGCCGTCGATGATCGATGCGTAGCCGGTGCAGCGGCACAGGTTGCCGCTGAGCTCTTCGCGGATCTCGTCTTTGGTCGGATTCGGGTTCTCTTCGAGCAGCGCCATCGTGCTCATGATGAAACCGGGGGAGCAGAAGGCGCACTGGAACGCCATGGCGTCCCACATGCCTTGCTGCACGTGGTTGAACACGCCGTCGGTTGCGAGTCCTTCGACGGTGGTGATCTCACGACCGTCGGCCATCGCTCCGAGCATCAGGCATGAGCGGCTAGGAGCGCCGTCGACGAGGACGGTGCATGCCCCGCACACGCCGTGCTCGCAGCCCAGGTGCGTGCCGGTTTGACCACAGTCCTCGCGGACAACATCGGCGAGTGAACGACGGGGGTCGAAGCTGACCGTCTTGGCCTCGCCATTGAGCGTGAACGAGATCTCGATCTCGCTGCCGACTTCGATCCTCATGCGGGAACCCCCTGGTTGGTGCTGAGTTGGGCCAGGCCCTTGCGGGTCAACACGCCGGCCAGATGCTTGCGGTAGTTGCTGGTTGCGTGGACGTCGGCGGACGGCTCGATCGTGGAAGCGACCCGGTCGCCAGCTGCGGCGAACGCATCGGTGTCGTCGATTGCCTTGCCGACGAGGAATGCTTCGGCTTCGGGGATTCGGACCGGCGTGTTGTCGACGCCGAAGAACGACAACGCCGCCGAGGCGATCGTGCCGCCGGGCGCATCGATCATGCAGGCCAGGCCGACGAGTGCGTAGTCGCCGTGGCGTCGGGCGACCTCGACCACGGTCCCACGAGCCGTCGGCGACCAGGCGGGGAAGCGGACCTCGGTGAGGATCTCGGTCGGCTGCAGCGCCGTCGTGAGGTAGCCCTCGCCGAAGTCGGCGGCGGCGATCTCGCGTGTGCCCTCGGCCGAGGTGGCGACCATGGTCGCGCCGGCGGCCAGGCAGACGGCGGGCATCTCGGCTGCGGGATCGGCGTGGGCGATCGAGCCGCACACGGTGCCTTGGCTGCGGATCGCTCGGTGGCCGATGTAGGGCATGGCGGCGTGCACGAGCGGCGCTGCGGTCGCCAGCGCATCGGAGCGCTCGGCGGTCGCATGGCGAACGAGTGCGCCGATGGAAACGCCCCCGTCGGACACGCTGATCGAATCGAGGTCGGGAAGCCGGTTGATATCGACGAGGTGCTCGGGGCGGCCAAGTCGCAGCGCCATGACCGGAAGCAGGCTTTGCCCGCCGGCAAGGATCTTGGCTTCGTCACCGTGCTCGGCCAACAACGCGAGCGCTTCGGCGAGCGTCTCGGGCCGATGGTAGGTAAACGGAGGATTCTTCACGGCAGCGAACCTATCGCTTGACCAGCTTCGTATCGAACGGCCCTCGATCTAGCGTGGTGCGATGGCTTCGGATCTTCTCGCGCAACTCGATTTCACCGGACGCAACGTTTTGGTCACCGGCGGCGGCAAGGGGATCGGCGCCGCGATCGCGCTGCGGTTCGTCGAACTCGGCGCGCAGGTCACCATCGCCGACCGCGAGGCCACTGCCGAGTCAACGGCGAGTGACTTGGGCGCCTCGTTCCACCTCTGTGACATCGCCGATGCTGCCCAGCTCGAGGCCGCTGTCGTTGCCGCAACCCATGGCGGTCAACTCGACGTGCTGGTGAACAACGCCGGCATCTTCCCAACGACCGGTCCGATGCTCAGCGCATCAGACGAGTTTGTGCACCAGATGCTCGAGGTCAACGTGCGGGCGCAGTTCAGCGCGTCGAGAGAAGCGGCCGCTCGCATGACGAACGGCGGCGCCATCGTGAACATGGCTTCGATCGCCGCGCTCGGCGGCGGTGCGAATATCTCGGCGTACAGCGCGTCGAAGGCTGCGGTGATTGCCATGACCCGTGCGCACGCGCTCGAATTGGGGCCCCAGGGAATCCGGGTCAATGCGATCGCACCCGGGATCATCGACACGCCCGGCGTGCAGGATCAGCTTGAACCGCTTAAAGCCAGCGGCGTCGACGTCGACAAGCGGATCGCAGCGAACGCCGTCGGGATTGCTGGCCAGCCGGACCACATCGCCCGGATCGCCGTGTTTCTTGCCTCGGACCTTGCGGCCTTCGTCAATGGCCACGTCATCGTCGCCGACGGCGGCACCGGCCTCTGACGAGTCGGCTGCCTGGCCTACTACTCCTCGACCAAGGTGATCGACTGGCTTGGGCACACGTCGGCGGCATCTTCGGCCGCCGCCTGCTGTTCCGGCGTCAACTCGCCGGAGACGAGCACGGTCGGCACGCCAGCGTCGTCGACTTCGAACAGCTCCGGCTGCATATAGGCGCACTGCCCCGAGTTCAGGCAGGTCTCCATGTTGATCTCAATGCGCATCTCCAGATCCTCGCAGGTCGACGGAGTAGACGCACGTTGGCCTCCTCGACTCGGCTTCAAACGGTGCCCTGCACTACCTTGTGAATAGGCATTCACGAATTCAGGAAGGCACCTCGATGAGCATCAGCGTGGCCGACTTCGCGGCCGAGGCCGAGGTTTGGTTGAAGGAGCACGGCACACCGCTGCCGGCCGATCGCGACGACAAGATGCCCCAGCCTGGCGACGAGCTCGCGCTGGCGGTCTTCCACAATCTGTCGCACGACGAAGAACAAGCCGTCCTCGACGATCTCTCCCGCTGGCACCAGAAGAAGGCCAAGCGTGGCTACCACGCCATTTCCTGGCCCACCGAATACGGCGGCCTCGGGCTGACCAAGGAACACCAGCGGGCGTTCAACCGGCTCGAAGGTCAGTACCAGATCCCCGAACGCCACGAACTCTTCAGCGTCACGGTCGGGCTGATCGCGCCGACCGTCAACCACTTCGGCACCGACGCGCAAAAAGAGATGTTCATCGAGAAGCTGCTGACGACCGAGTGGATGTGCGCCCAGCTATTCAGCGAACCGGGCGCAGGTTCCGACCTCGCCGGTCTGGGCTGCCGTGCCGAACGAGATGGCGACGAGTGGGTCATCAACGGCCAAAAGGTCTGGAGCAGCGGCGCCCAGTTCGCGGAGTGGGGCGAGCTCATCGCCCGCAGCGACGTCGATGCGCCCAAGCACAAGGGCATGACGGCGTTCATGGTTCCGTTCGAAGCCGCCAACCAGCCAGGCTCGGGCATGGAAGTCCGCCCGATCAAGCAGATGAGCGGCGGCACCTCGTTCAACGAGGTCTTCTTCAACGACTTCCGCGTGCCCGACACGCTCCGGCTCGGCCCGGTAGGCGAAGGCTGGAAGGTTGCGCTCACCACGCTCGGCTACGAGCGTGACCACAGCGACAACAAGTCCAAGGCCAAGCGCCCCGGCGGCGACTGGAACGACGTCTTGGCCACCGCTCGCTATCACGGCGTCACCGAAGATCCCGTCATGCGCCAGCGCCTCGCCCAGGTCTACACGAGCCAAAAGGTGCAGGCGTTCACGAACCGCCGCGCGGCAGACCTCGCCAAGAGCGGCACGCCAGGGCCCGAGGGCTCACTCGGCAAGCTGCTCTGGACCGAAGGCATGACGCTCATCGGCGATGTCATGTGCGACATCCTCGGCGCCAGTCTGACCGCAGACACCGGCCAGTGGGCGACCTGGGAGTGGAACGAGCACGTGCTCGGCGCTCCCGGCTACCGCATCGCCGGCGGCTCTGACGAAATCCAGCGCAACATTGTCGGCGAACGCGTGCTCGGCTTGCCGGGCGAACCGCGGGCCGACAAGAACACGCCGTGGAAAGACATTCCGAAGTAACTCTTCACCAACAGGGGGAAACAACAACATGGATCTCGGACTCTCGGGCAAGAAGGCCCTCGTCACCGGATCGACCAAGGGCATTGGCCGAGCCATCGCCGAGACGCTGCTGGCCGAAGGCGCTTCGGTTGCCATCTGTGCTCGCAGCGAAGACGGCGTCGCCGCGGCGGTCGAAGAAATGTCCTCGATGGGCACCGTTGTGGGCGCTGCCTGCGACGCCGGTGACATGGAGGCCGTCCAGGGCTGGGTCGCCTCGTCGATCGAACAGCTCGGTGGCTGCGACATCTACGTGCACAACACGTCGGCCAAGCCACAACGCCAGCTCGACGGCTGGGTCAACAACCTCAACATCGACCTGCTGTCTGCAGTCGCTGGCATTGGCGCCGCAACCGATGCGCTCGCTGACGGTGGCGGATCGGTCATCTCGATCGGCACCACCGCAACCGCTGAGCACTTCGCCAGCGGCTCGGGCAGCTACAGCGCACTCAAGGCCGCGGTCACCAACTGGACCCTCGGCCAAGCCCAGGTGCTCGGCTCCAAGGGCGTGCGCTGCAACGTCGTGTCGCCAGGACCGATCATGGTCGAAGGTGGCGACTGGGACATGATCAAGAACAACATGGCCGAGTTCTACGCCGCAACCGAGAAGACCCATCCCGGCGGCCAGCTCGGCGACCCCGCCGACGTCGCCAACATGGTCGCGTTCCTGTCGGGCGATGTCGCCAAGCACATCAACGGCGCGAACGTTGTTGTCGATGGCGGCTTCCTCAAGCGTGTGAACTACTGAGCGACACGCCATGAGCGATACCGAGACCCCCGAGCGGCCGGCGCGCGTCGACGCGATGCTCGTCGCCGGCGGCAAGTACCACGACATCAACTACGCGCGGCGAGAGCTGCTGTCGTTGATCGGCGAGCACGAGCATGTCTGGACGACCGTCGACTCGAACTACGAGAACACCGACGCGCTGGATAACTGCTCCGTGCTCATCTCGTACACGTGCGACGTCCGGCCCAGCGAGGCTGCGCAAGCCAAGATCCGAGACTGGGTCGAGGGCGGCGGTCGCTGGATTGCGCTGCACGGAACCAACGCGGCACTTGACCTGGGGACACCGAACGGCGTCGAGGCGCCCCGTTGTTTCCCAACGTGGGCCGAGACCCTTGGGTCACAGTTCATTGCCCACCCGCCGATCATGCCGTACACGGTCGAGACGACCGCGCCGGATCACTGGCTGGTCGAAGGCATCGGCGAGTTCGATACCGACGACGAGCTGTACTGCATGGAGTACCACGACGCCGATGCGCTCGAGCCGTTGTTGCACACCACGTGGACGGGCACCGCTCGTGGCTTCGCCGAAGCCGAGTGGACCGACAACGACCGGCACCTGATCCAGTACCTGCGTCCGCTTGGCGATGGTGCGGTGCTCTACAACACGCTGGGGCATTGCCGTGGTCACTGGGACATGCACCCGGTGGTTGAGTATCACGCAACGGTCGAGCGGTGTTCGTGGGAGAAGCCGCAATATCACGAGCTGTTGCGTCGGGCGATCCGTTGGGGCCTGGGCGCCAGCGCCTAGTTGCTGACGGTTACCGCGTACTGCTTGTCGCTACTGGCTGCTCGGACCGGGACCGCGCCAACCGGCGCGGAACCGGTCGACGAGCGGGCGGCCGAGGCTCGATAGGCCGTCGGGTCGCCGCACGGCGACCGCGATCATCACGACGCCGGCGACAGCGCCGCGCAGGAACTCGCCTTCGCTCGCCGATGACGAGGCCAGCCCTGCGGGGATGAGCACGGCGCCGATGAGCGCGCCGGCGATCGAGCCGACGCCGCCAATGAACAGCAGCGTGAGGTTGGTGATGCCACCGAACGGTGACCAGGTGCTGACCGAGAGGACTGACACTGCATAGGCGGTCATCACGCCGGCGATTCCGGCGATGAACGCGCTGATCGCGAAGCCGAGCAGCTTGATGCGCGTCAGGTCGATGCCGATGGCCGCAGCGGCACGTTCGTTGGCTCGGGTTGCCAGCATGCGTCGTCCGACCGCGCCGCGGCGAAGGTTCATGACGGCCAGCAGCACGAGGATGAGCAGCGTTGCGACGAGTGCGGTGAACGCCGGGTTGTCGTTGAGCCCGGTGTCGAGGTTGCGGCTGGCGACATCGACCCCGAACCAGGTGGGGCGAGGCACCGGTGTGTTGGCGCCGGCTGTCGATCCGACAAAGGCCGGGTTTGCGAACACAAGCTCGGTTGCCGCAGTGGCAGCAGCAAGGGTGACGACGGCCAGGTTGATGCCGCGAATGCGCAACGCTGGGAGCGCGACGAGCATGCCGACGAACGTAGCCACGCCGACCCCAGCGAGCGCCGCGAGCGGGTGGGGGAATCCAGGTCCGTCGACGACGAAGATGCTCAAGCCCTGACGCGTGCCGTCCGAGGCGAACCGGGTCATCAGATAGGCGGCGACGCCGGCGAACGCCAGATTGGCGAGCGAGACCTGGCCGAGGTAGCCGACCAGCACGACCGACGAAAGCATCAGCAGGCAAGCGATCAACGTCACGACCAGTCGAGCTTCGGCCGCACCGCTCGACTGCGATGAGATGAGAACGATGACGGCGGCGACGATGACTGCCCAGCGAAGTGGGTGATGCACGATCGGAGCTCGAGGCTGGGGTCGCACAACCACGGTGGAGCGCACGGGCAGCTGGTCGCCTCGGGCGAATTGGAGTCCGACGATGATGAGCAGCGGCACGGCATCTCGCAAACCTTCGGACGGGATGCTTGACGGCCACCAGTCGAACCGGACCATCCACACGGCCGCCGACTGGATCATGCCGATGGCGATGCCGCCGAGCGCTGCGATGCCCGGCGAGGTCAGGTTGCCGAGCAAAGCGGCTCCGAGCGCCGGCACGATCAGCAGGGTGTACCCGCCTGGGGAAAGCGAGGTCACGTCGAGGAACAGCACTCCGGCGAGCCCCGTGATCGTCGCCGAGATCATCCAGTTGATGAGTGCGAGCCGTTGCGGGCTCCAGCCGAGCAGCTCGGCGCCGCGTGGGCGTTCTTCGGCGGCTCGGGTGGCAAGCCCGAGGTCGGTGTAGCGGTAGTACGCCCACAGCATGACGGCGATGACCAACGCGATGGCGGCGAGCGCAATACGGGCATACGGCAGATCGCCGCCGAGCCCGAAGATGTTCTCGACGCTTCCGGTCGGCAGGATCCCCTCGACCTGACGGACCTTGCCGCCGAAGTGATGCGAGGCGAGTGCCTGCAGGTACGAGAGCACGCCGAGCGAGGCGATGATCTTCGAGATCGGTGGGCTGTCCCGCAGGGGGCCGAACACCAAGAAGTGCAGCGCGACACCGAGCAGTAGCGACAGCGCAAGCGCGCCGAGAACGGCCATGCCTTTCGACGTCGGACCCCCGAGATCAATGGCGACCGGCACGTCGATCGGGCCGGGAATCGGGTCGAACCATGGCAGGAAGAGCTGGCCGGACTCGCGGAGCGTCGCGTACCCATAGGCCGGGTACATGGCGAGCGCGGCCTGGTCCAGGTTGATGACCCCGGCGCCCTTGTGCCCGACGACGACGCCGGCGCCGATGAGTCCGTAGAACCCACCGACCCCGATGCCGAGGATGCCGAGAAGGAGAAAAGTGCTCAGGCGCCTACTGCGCCACGGGCGCGGTTCTCAACGAAGCCGACCGCGACCATGACGACGCCAGCGAGCAGGGCAAGCCAGAGGCCGATGCCCGCACCGAGGTCGGCAGGGAAACGAACGATCGAAATCCAGGTCGCAACCGGAAGCACGATGGCGACTGCGCCAGCAGCGATCAACGCATGTCCAAGCAGAGCATTCGGTCCTGGCTCAGCCAGTCCTTGACGACGAAGCCGCATGAGGGCGCCGACACACACGATGATGCCGGCGATCAGCAGGATGAAACCGAACCGTGGGCCCGAGCGAGGGTTTCCGGCGGACTCATCCATGGCAGACAGCGAGATGTCTCCGGCGGTGAGCCAGGCCATGAATGGGAACAAGGCGATTCCGGCGCCCATCATCGCAGCAATGATCGAGAAGATGCGCCGTTTCCCGGGCTCGATCGGTTGCACATGCGGGTCAGGTTCTTGCGCCGAGAGCGTGAGCATGCCGACCTGGGGGATGATCGACGCGGCGAAGTAGGCCGCGACCGCACCCCAGCCGGTACCGGCCGGGAACGTGGCCAACCAGCCGACCATGAACGCGATCATGTTCATCCACGCAGCGATACCGAGGATCACCGTGAGCTGTTCAACGCCGAGACCTGGCAGCACGCGCGTGCGGCCACCGAGCCGCATGAGCGCGAGCACGACGAGGGCGACCGCCAAGGCGACGGCCACGATCCCGTAGCCGGTCCCGCCTTCGGCATCGAAGGCACCGAGATCAGGGTCGCCTCGCTTCGCCCACTTCCCGAACGCAGCGAAGATCAGATAGAGCACCGCAAGCAAGAGGTGCACGAGCTTGAGGATCATCATCAGCGAGAGCTTCTTCATGCCGAGATCTCCCCTCCGAGGTAGCTCGCTTCGAGCAGGTCGGGCCGGTCCTTGAGTTCGGCGGCTGAACCTTCGAGCACGATCTCGCCGTGGCTCATCACGTAGGCCCGGTCGCACACATCGAGCGCCAAGTGCACGTGCTGTTCGACGATGAGAACGCCAGCGCCCGTTTCGTTGGCGATGTCTCGCACGATGGGAAGTAGGCGTTCGACGATGATCGGCGCAAGGCCGAGACTCATCTCGTCAACCAAGAGCAGCTTGGGCTGAGACACCAGTGCTCGTGCCATCGCCAACATCTGCTGCTCGCCACCGGAGAGAAGTCCGGCTCGGCGGTCCATCAACGGTTGCAACGCTGGGAGTAGTTCGAGGGCTCGGTCGTAGCCCGCTGACTGTTGGGCTCGGTTGCCTCGCAGGCCGAGGCGCAGGTTCTCGCGAACGGTGAGCCCGAAGAAGAGCGACCGGTCCTCGGGCACATGGGCGAGTCCGAGTCGGGCGGTCTTGTGGGGCGTGCCGAACGAGGTCGGCTCGCCGAGCACATTGACGGACCCGTCAAGCACCTTGAGGAGCCCGGACACCGTGAGCAGGGTCGTGGTCTTGCCGGCACCGTTGGGGCCGAGCAGCGCAACAACCTCGCCGGCATCGACATGCAGATTGATGTCGCGCACGACGGGCACGTTTGCGTAGCCCGAACTCAGGCCTTGGATGTCGAGCAGTCGTTCACTCATGATCCTGCCTCCATGCCCTGGGTTTCTTGTGCAGCTTGGTTCTGCGCCGCTCGTTCGCCGGCTTGGGCTTGGACCTCGCCCGCCTGTTCGCCGAGATACGCGGCCTTGACGGCGGGGTCTTCCCGGATTTCGGCGGGCGTGCCTTGGGCGATGATGTGGCCGAAATCGAGCACGTAGATGTAGTCGCACACGCTGAGCACGAGGCCCATGTCGTGGTCGATCAGGAACACCGACATGTCGTGGTCGAGGAACTCGCGGAGGTGGCGACCGAGGGTCTGGCTCTCGGCCGTGTCCAGACCAGCCGCAGGCTCGTCGAGCAGGATCAGCTTCGGTCCGGCGGCGAGGGCCCGGGCGACGCCGACGAGTTTGCGGCGACCATGGGAAAGGTCGGTCGGCATAGCATCGGCGACATCGGTCAAGCCCATGATGTCGAGCGCCCAATCGACCCGCTCTTCGACCTCGCGGTTGCGGGGCGTGAGATAGAGCATGTCGAGGATGAACGTGTACCACTTGGTTGGGTAGCCAGCGACGAGCAGGTTGTCTCGCACCGATAGGTCCTCGAACAGTTCGAGTTGCTGGAAGGTGCGGACGAGTCCTCGTTGGGCCCGCTCGTGCGGCTTGAGTTCGCCGATGTTCTCGCCGGCGAAGGTCGCGGTGCCAGCCGACATGGGGACGTAGCCCGTGATGGCGTCGATGAACGTCGTCTTGCCCGCACCGTTCGGTCCGATCAGACCGACGAAGGAGCCTTCGGGAACCGCCAGGTCGACAGAGTCGTTGGCGTTCAGACCACCGAAGGTGACCGTCAGCCCCTTCGTTTCGAGGACGTTGGTTCCGCTCGTGTCAAAAGTGCTGCTCTCCGAGGCGCTCATACGGCAGCCCCCTCGGCGAGCTCTTCTTGGGAGATCGCCAGCGCCGTGTCTTCGGGCGCAATCGTTGGGTCTCGTCGCAGCCCGGCAAGGATGTGTTTGCCCTGGTCGGTCTGCAGCAGCGCAATGCCTTCGCCGTTGGTGGCGATGGCGTTGACGATCAGGCCGATCGCACCGATGAGGTTGATGATGGCCTGGGTGACGCCGTCGAAGTGGATGGCGCCGAACTCGGCCGAGATGCCACCGGCGACGAGCATGCCGCCGGCGATCGCGCCGTACGAGGTCGTGATGCCGCCGAGGTACACGAATGCCAGAAGAGCGAGGCCGAAGAACGGGCTGAAGCTTTCGCTGGTGAGCGCCGACAGCTTGAACGAGAACATCACACCGGCCAGACCAGCGATGGCCGAGCTGATACCGAAGCCGAGCATCTTCGTGTTGGCGACGTTGATGCCGGCTGCGGCCGCCGCTCGCTCGTTGGCGCGCACGGCCAGGAATCTTCGCCCGATTGCGCCTCGCCGCAGGTTGACGACGATGAGGCCGACGATCGCGACCATGATCAGCAAGAACACCGTGTAGCGCCAGTTGTCGGTCTGGTTCGTCTCGACGTTGAAGCCACTCAGGCTGGTGTCGCCGATACGAGCAACCGGCATGGGGTTCGTCGAGTCGGAACCGTCGCCGAACAGCCACAGGTTGCGCAGCAACATCTCTTCGATTGCGACGACTGCGGCCAACGTCACGACGGCGAGTTGTACGCCTCGGATTCGCAGCGCCGGCAGACCGACGAGGAGCCCGACGACTACCGCAGCGGCGACACCGCCGACGATCGCGAAGAACATGGGCCAGTTCGGGCCGTTCTTCACGAAGAACTCGAAGTCGCGGATCTTGTTGCCGTCGGCCATCAGTCGAGCGACGGTCCACGAGGCGACACCGGCGAGGCTCCACTGCGCAAGCGAGACCTGACCGAGATAACCGACGAGCACCACCAGGCTGAACATGAACAGCGTGAAGACCAGGCTGGTCGTCAGTGCCGACTCCCACGACGAGGTGAAGATGTTCGACAACATTACGGCGACACCGACGGCGGCCGCCATACCGAGCATGGCGTTGTTGGTTTTCGGTGCTCTCGGTTGTCGCCCGATCGATATCGATCCTCGAATCGGGAGCTTGTCGCCCCGGAGGTACAGCACCAGGATGATGGCGAGTAGCGGCACGAACTGACGCACACCATCAGAGGGGAGTGCGCTCAACGGCCACCACTCTTCGGCCGTCAGCGCGACACCGGCGCTGGCGACAGCACCGATGGTGAGACCGCCGGCAACGGCGCCCGAGATCGAGGTCAGGTTGCCCATGAGCGCTGCGCCCAAGGCAGGGACCACGAACAGGATGAAGTTGTTCGGCTGCGTGCGGTGCAAAAACACGATGCCGGCCATGCCGGCGAGCATTGCCGAGAGCACCCAGTTGGCGCCGGCGAGCAGCTGCGGGTTGTAGCCGAGCAGCGCAGCGCCCTTTTCGTTCTCGTCGGCGGCGCGGGTCGCGAGGCCGAAACGGCTGTAGCGGAAGAACGCCCAGACGGCAGCGCCGATCAGGACGGCAGTGATGGCCAACGCCATGGTCGAGCGAGGCAGGTTCGATCCGAGCCCCAGGAAATTCTCGAGCGGCGGCTTCTTCTCGGAGTCACTGGTGAACTCCCAGAAGCCGGTGTCGCTGCGCAGCTGGGGCCCGAAGTTGAGCAGGGCGACCGACTGGAGATAGAGGAACGCACCAACCGAACCAATGACCTTGCCGAGCGTCGGCGCATTGCGCAGGGGCCGGAAGACCAAGAAGTGCATCATCAGGCCGATCAGGGCGGCGATCATCAGCGACAACACGACGGCCAGCCAGGTGGGCGGGTTCTCCATGATGTGGATCCGCACTGGCAGGTTGTTCAGCCGAAGCGACTGGAGCACGCCCCATTCGGGGATCGGGTCGACCCAAGGCAGACGGATGTCGCCGCCGCCCTCGGCTCGCAATTGATGGAAGGAATAGGCCGTGTATGCGGCGACGGCACCGTGCGCGAAGTTGATGACGCCCGAGCCTCGGAACGCGACGACAAGGCCCGCGCCAAGGATCGCAAATACGGCGCCGGACGCAAGGCCGGCAATGAGGCCGAACACGAGGCTCTGGAACAGGTTTGCTCCGAGCAGCCCCTGTTCGAGCACCACAGAGTTGAGCACGATGGAGTCCACAGTGGACAGGTCAAGCATCGACCGTCATTCCCCCTTGTCAGTTGTGTCTGTCCGAGATACGGCAAACACCGCCCTACGGCGAGCCAGGTCCGGAAACCGAGGCTCGACGTACGGCGGTGTGACGACCCCCCCCCCGGGGGCCGGCGGGCGGGGGGTGGGGTGCGGGCCGGCCGGGGCGGG
>CAZEMU010000005.1:66327-67995 GCA_964513315.1 uncultured Acidimicrobiaceae bacterium
CCGTCGGCCCACTTGGCCCGTTCGGCCAACAGGACCTGCATGCCGCCGAGCAGCGTCTGATCGCGCGCCTCGCCGACCTGCTCGATCGCACACCGGACGTCGTCCTCGCGGGCCTGTCGCTCCCCCCCGCGGCCCCCGGCCCGCACCCCGCGGCGCGCCGAAGGGGGGTGCCACGGGCGGCGCTCGGGCGCCGGTCGTCAGTCACCTATGGAGGCGTCAGCCTGCGTCGGGGCGTGGGTTGCCAGCAGCAACCCGAGCCTGGATGTCGTCGACGCTGAAGTACTCGCCGCCAAGCGGTGAGGATTCGGGATCCCATGCTTCGCCGTCCCAGACAACGAAGGTGTTGTCCTTCTTACAGACGGCGGGGAACTCTTCGGTGTTGTCCGAGCACGAGATCGGGTTGTTCGCAATCAGGTGGACGTCCTCGATGGCGGCAAGCCAGTCGATGACCGCCTGTGGGTCATCGATGTCTTCGCCAGCTTCGAGCATGTCGTTGAAGGTGTTCCAAGCGAACACACCAGCGGTATGACCAACGCGGAGGAAGGCCGACACTGGGGTCGAACGCAGGTCGCTGTCTTCGAGCAGCTGGTTGCGCCAGTTGAGCTCGAACTCGCCCCAGCCGGGGTACAGGTCAGGACGGGTCGAGATGCGAGCCTGGTTGCCGAACTGGGCGCCAACGGCGGCCGGGTTCGACAGAACCGAGTCATCGACACAGGAACCCGACGCGATGATCTGCGTGTCGAGACCAGCGGCGCTGACAGCGCTCATGATTGCGTTGCAGTCCGAAGCCTGCGTGCCGAAGAAGACGGCGGTCTGGTCGGCTGGCGTATCGCCAAAGAAGTCAGCGATCTGCTGCACGACGGCGTCGTCGTCGGACGGGTCACCCGAGTTGTCCGGGAGGCCCAAGTACTCGCCGTCAACCTCGTTCTCGACCAGGTAGTCCCAGAAGCGCTCTTCGGTATCGGCGTAGCACTCGAGGCCCGGAGGTGTGTTCGCGTAGACGACGGCAACCTTCTGGAGGCCGAGGAATTCCATGGTGTAGGTCGCGGCCGATGGGAAGGCGACTGGGCAGCCGCCGAATGGCGAGATGCCGTTGCCGACCACGGTGAAGTCCGAAACGAAGATCGGCACGGTCTGAATCGTCGGGATGTTGGCGCCGAGGAACGTCGGCCATAGGGCCGGCGTGAAGAACTCGATGCCGTTGATGTTCAGGTTCGGCTGAGCTTCGGCGATTTCGTTACCGCAGTTGATGGCGGCGTTGGGGTCGAAGCCGTGCACGCAGACGTCGAGTTCGATCGGACGGCCACCAACGCCGCCCCAGTTCTCGTTGATGTCAGCGATCGCGATCTCGAGGCCTTCACGGATTTCCGGGAACGAGCCGATGGCGTCGCCTTCGAGGTTTGCCATCGTGATGAGGACCGGCTCAAGGCTGTCGTCGGCCGGGCCAACGGGGTTGTTGATCATGGATTCGACGCGTTCAGCGCCGATGCCGTCGACCGAGTCGTCAGCCAGGCCGGCCGGCGCGTCTTCCATGGCGTCGTCTTCCATGGCGTCGTCTTCCATGGCGTCGTCTTCCATGGCGTCGTCTTCCATGGCGTCGTCTTCCATGGCGTCGTCTTCCATGGCGTCGTCTTCCATGGCGTCGTCTTCCATGGCGTCGTCTTCCAT
>CAZEMU010000006.1:0-1481 GCA_964513315.1 uncultured Acidimicrobiaceae bacterium
TCACCCTCGACGGCAACAGCGAGTTCCGTCACCCCGACTACCAGCAGTACGACGAGACCCAGACCCGCGATGAGCGCGAAGAAGCCGCACACGCCAAGGGCCTGCAGTACGTCGGTCTCGACGGCAGCGTCGGCGTGATCGCTAACGGCGCCGGTCTCGCCATGAGCACGCTCGACGTGATCAACCAGGTCGGCGGCTCGCCCGCCAACTTCCTCGACATCGGTGGCGGCGCCAATGCCGACGTCATGTCGGGCGCACTCGAGGTCATCAACGACGACCCGAACGTCAAGGCCATCTTCATCAACATCTTCGGCGGCATCACCCGAGGCGAAGAAGTCGCCAACGGCATCCTCGAAGCCATGAAGCGGGTCAAGATCGACGCACCGATCGTCATTCGCCTCGACGGCACGAACGCCGAAGAAGGTCGGGCCATCCTGGCGCCCGAACTCAATGACATGTTGATGATGGAAACCACGATGCTCGACGCGGCCCGCAAGGCCAGCGAGCTCGCTCAATGATCTGTAACTCGCTTCGCGAGAAGCGTTCGCACGCAGCACTGAATAGCCGGAACTAGGAAGCACGAAACCGAGAGAACAATGGCAATTTTCGTAGACGAAAACACCAAGGTCATCTACCAGGGCCTCACCGGTCGCCAGGGCAGCTACTACGGCGGCCTGAACAAGGAGTACGGCACGCAGGTCGTCGCCGGCACCCACCCCAAGAAGGCCGGCACCGACGTCGATGGCGTGCCCATCTACGCATCGGTCGCTGAAGCCGCCGAAGCAACCGGCGCAACCGCCAGCTGCATCTTCATCCCCGCTCCGGGCGTCAAGGACGCCGTCATGGAAGCCGCCGAAGGTGGCATCGAGTTCATCGTGGCCATCACCGAAGGCGTGCCTGCGCACGACGAGGCGTGGTTCTACAACAAGCTCAAGCGGGACTTCCCGAACGTGCAGCTCCTCGGCCCGAACTGCCCCGGCATCATCAGCCCAGGAAAGTGCAACATCGGCATCACCGCCGGCCACATCGCCAAGCCTGGCGGCCCAGTCGGCATCGTGAGCCGCTCCGGCACCCTCACCTACCAGGCGCTCTACGAGCTTCAGCAGAAGGACATTGGTGTGACCACCTGTGTCGGCATCGGTGGCGATCCTGTCCCGGGCACGAGCTTCATCGACTGCCTGGCTGCCTTCGAAGCTGACCCCGAGACCAAGGCGATCATGATGATCGGCGAAATCGGTGGCTCGGCCGAAGAAGAAGCCGCAGAGTTCATCAAGGACAACGTCACCAAGCCGGTGTCGAGCTACGTCGCGGGTGTGACTGCACCTCCTGGAAAGAAGATGGGCCACGCCGGCGCCATCGTTTCTGGCGGCAAGGGCACGGCCGACGCCAAGATGGAAGCGCTGCGAGATGCAGGCGTCAAGGTCGGCCAGAACCCGACCGAGGCCGGCGAGCTCATGGCCGAAATCGTCGCTGCGCTCTAG
>CAZEMU010000006.1:1581-17268 GCA_964513315.1 uncultured Acidimicrobiaceae bacterium
GTGCCGAAATCGTCGCTGCGCGCTAGGTGCCGAAATCGTCGCTGCGCGCTAGGTGCCGAAATCGTCGCTGCGCGCTAGGTGATTGCGTGCCCGCAAGGCAACACATCCGGCAATTGAGACCTTCTGCAAACGTCGGATCGCTGACGCCGGGGTAGAGGCACTACGAGGCAGCCGCTCCTGAAGGGCATGCGAACGTTCGGAACCGCATCGGGGCAACCCGATGCGGTTCCGCAGTTTTGGCCGGTGCGGTTCCGCAGTTTTGGCCAGAACTAGCGGCAAACGGTCGCACCGCTCGGCCGGAAGGCCCACTAGGTTCGCCACTTAGGTTCGTCTCGCCAACCAAGGGGTCAACGTGCGCGCGGTGCTGTCCGTCAGTGACAAGTCAGGTCTTGTCGACTTCGCTCAAGGGCTGATCGAGCTTGGCTGGGAACTCGTCAGCAGTGGCGGCACCCACCGGGCTCTCACCGAAGCTGGCCTCGACGCTCTCAAGGTCGCCGATGTCACTGGCGCAGACGAGATGCTCGACGGGCGAGTCAAGACGCTGCACCCCGTCATCCACGGCGGCATCCTCGCCAACCGAAGCGAGCCCAGCCACATGGAGCAGCTTGCCGAGCGCGAGATCGCTCCGATCGACATGGTCGTGTCGAACCTGTACCCGTTCGTGCAAGCGCCCGGGATCGAGAACATCGACATCGGCGGCCCGACGATGGTCCGTGCAGCAGCCAAGAACCACGACGCCGTCATCATCCTCACCGACCCCAGCGACTACGACAGCGTGCTGGCCGAACTCGGCGCCGGAGGCGTTTCGGCTGCGAGTCGGCGCGCCCTGGCGCGCAAGGCGTTCGCCCACACTGCGGCCTACGACGCAGCCATCACCACCTGGCTCGACAGCACCGACGGAGGAGGCGACGGCGACTCGCTTCCCGAGTCCATTCACCTGAGCCTGCATCGCGTCCACGACCTGCGCTACGGCGAGAACCCCCACCAGCAAGGCGCCCGCTATCGCTTCACCCACGGCTCCGGCTGGTGGGACACGGCGACGATTCACCAGGGCAAGGAGATGTCGTACCTCAACGTGTACGACACCGAAGCTGCCTGGAACTTGGTGAACAGCCTGCAGTCTTCAGACCCTGCCGCGGTCGTCATGAAGCACGCGAACCCGTGCGGCGCGTCGATCGCCGACACGATCGAGACCGCCTACGCCCAGGCCCACGCCTGCGACCCGGTGTCCGCATTCGGCGGCATCGTCGGCTCAAACCGCCAGGTGACCGAAGCGATGGCGGCCGCGCTTGTCGAGATCTTCACCGAAGTCATCGTTGCTCCGTCGTTCGAACCAGCAGCCCTCGAGGTCCTGTCGGCCAAGCCAAACCTGCGCGTTGTCGAAGTCGGCGACGCCGAGTGGCAGGTCCCGGCCATCACGCTGCGCACCGTCGGCGGCGGGTTCCTCGTCCAAGACGCCGACACCCTCCAGCCCAACACCGACGACTGGCAGGTCGTCACCGAACGGGCACCAACCGACGCCGAATGGGCCGACCTAGCCTTCGCCTGGAAGATCGCCGCCTCGGTCACCAGCAACACGATCGTGCTCGCCAAAGACCGCCAGGCGGTCGGTATCGGCGCCGGTCAGCAGAACCGGCGCGACGCCGGTCTCATCGCCGCGGACAAAGCCGACGGCCGCGCCGTCGGCGGCGCCTGCGCCAGCGACGCGTTCTTCCCGTTCCGCGACGGTCTCGACGCCGCAGCCTCAGCCGGAGCGACCGCCGTCGTGCAGCCCGGCGGCTCCATCCGCGACGAAGAAGTCATCGCCGCCGCGAACGAACAAGGCATGGCCATGGTCTTCACCGGCCGCCGCCACTTCCGCCACTAAGCACGGCGGGGCTAGGCGACGGCACCGCTGCTCGCTTCAACTCGCTTCGCTCGGAGGCGCTCGCCCCGGCACCGCTGCCCAGCCCCGCCTCTCTAGACGCGAGCCCGACAGCCTTGTTCAGCGTCTGTCAGGCGTCGAGGACGGTGGTCTGGACTTGGGCGAGGGGTGGTTCCTTCGACCAGGGGAACTCGATCCACAGATCGGTGTTCTTCCAGACGTAGTCGCACTTCACGAGCGACTGCGACTTCTCGTAGAGCACTGCGGTGCGGACTTCGCCGACCTTGCCGTCGCAGAACTCGTCGACGAACTTGAGCGTGTGGCCGGTGTCGGCGACGTCGTCGGCGATGAGGACCTTGGTGTCCTTCATGTCGATGAAGTCGACATATGGCGGAAGCATGACGGGCACGTCGAGGCGCTCGTCGACGCCGGTGTAGAACTCGACGTTCATGACGTACAGGTTTTTGACGCCGAGGGCGTAGCCGAGCGATCCCGCGACGAACAGCCCGCCTCGGGCGATCGCCAGGATCATGTCGGGCCGGAAGCCGTCATCGGCGACCTGTCCTGCCAGCTCGCGCACAGCAGATCCGTACAGCTCCCACGTCATGTCTTCGCGTTGCTCGCTCACGAAAGCGGAGGCTAGCCGTGTCAGTCGTCGCTGGCGCCGCTCTCGGACGGGCCGTTGTTGTCGCGAAGCCACGCCTGGAGTTCCGCTGCGATCGCATCGCCATCCGGCAACAGGTCGGGGGCGTTGTCGACCTGATCTTCGAGCTGGGCGACATATCGCTGCATCTCGGGATCGTTCGTCACCGCCGCGTCGACACGGGCTCGCCACTTGGCGGCGTCTTCGTCGAATGACTGATGGTCGGTCTTGATGCCGGTGACAAGTTCGAGCCGGGCGAGCAGCGAACGTGTCGCCTCGGCATTGGGCGATTGGGTGACGTAATGCGGCACCGAGACCCGCAGCGAAATGACGGCTAGGCCGAGCTCGTGCAGCCGCACGTGCAGCGCGCCGACAAGACCTGTTGGTCCTTGGTACGACGGTCGTCCGAGTCCGAGACGCTGTGCGAGCGCCCCGTCGCTTGCGCTGCCGACAACGCCGAGCGCCCGAGTGTGCGGAGCGAGTCCGGCCATCGCACCGAGCGTCACGACGAGTCGAGCGCCTGATTCGGCTGCGATCTCACCGACCGCTTCGGAGAAGGTGCGCCACCGCAAATGCGGCTCGATACCCGAAAGCGCAAGGACCTCGTCGTCGGTGTTTGGCACCGACAGGCGCCACGCCTCGTTCTGCGGCCAGGTCAATTGGCGCTCACCGTTGTCGTCAATCGATACGTTCGGGCGCTCTTGGGTGAAATCGAAGAACACCTCGGGGTCGATCGAGGCCACATGGACCTTGGCCTCAGCGTTGGCCATCAGGTGGTCGACGGCGTCGGTCGCAGCGCCCGCAATGTCGAAAAGACCCTGCAAGGCCATGACGAGGATCGGCGATGCAGCCGTGCGATCAGCGTGCCATTCGACGTGGCTTTGGGCTTCGTTCACAGCCGCCGATCGTAGGTGCCGGGGCGCGTTGTGGGGTGACCCGACACGAGAATCACTGAGGTGCCACTCTCAGATGGTCATCACGTCGTACCATCTAGCCGTGGCTTCGATGTTTGACACGATTGCCGACCTGCTGCGCGGCTCGGCGCCCGACGACCTTGCGCATGCACTCGGCACCGACCGTACGCAGACGCGACGCGCAATGGAGATTGGTCTCCCTGCGCTGATTACAGGTCTGCGCGACAAGACGCTTGAGCCCGGCGGGGCCCAGAGTTTGGCAACCATGCTGGATGATTCGAGCGCTTCGCTGCCGAGCGACGTGGGTGCGTATCTCACCGAGGGTGATCCCTCGCGTGGTGCTGCGATGCTCGACGTCGCGTTCGGCGACCGAGGCGAACCGGCATTATCGGCGCTGTCCGGCGCGTCCGGCCTCAGCACACGGTTGCTCGCCCAGGTCATGTCGGTGCTTGCCCCGCTGGCGACCGGCACCTTGCGTGCCAACGCGCCCCGAGACGCCGACGGCTTGCGTTCGTATCTCGCTGGTTCCGTTGACGACCTCGAGGCCAAGGGCTTCGGACGCGTCGTTGAACTCGTCAGCCCCGACGTACCAGTCGAGCCTGCCGCTCCCGTCGCTGAAGTCATCGAAGCCGCTGGCCCCGCCGAACTCGACCACATGGTCGACGAACTCGACGCCGACGCAGCCGTTGGTGGCACCGTCGTCACCGGCGCCTTCCCCGACACGCCCGACTTCGGTGACGACGTCGTTGTCGGTATTGACGACGGCGACGTTCCCGACTTCGTCGCCGACCTCGATGGCCCGAGCATGCCGGACCTCTCCGTTCCTGACGCTCCTGACTTGAGCGCTCCTGACGTCGACATCGCCGTCCCCGACGCGGACCTTCCTGACGTGGCCGTGCCCGACTTTGGCCCGGGCCCCGATCTCACGGCGCCCGACGTTGTCGCCGATGTTGCAGCCCCTGACTTTGGTGCTCCCGACGTCGCCGCGACGACGACCCTCACCGCCTCGGGCTACCCAAGCGATGACATCGATGCCAGCTTCGGCCTCGATGGCGAAACACCAATCGTTGAGCCCAAGGTCGACTTCGACGAAGGCCGTGGCCTGTCCGCGATGGGCTGGCTCTGGTGGCTCATTGGCGCCATCCTCGCCGTCCTCGTCCTGCTCTTCTTGATCTCTCAGTGCACCGGTGACGACGAGACCGCCGACGGGGTAACGACCGGTGGCGACACCACCGCCACCGCCGTTCCAGCGGCTGACCCGACACCAGACCCACTCGTCGCACAGCGCCAGGCCCAGCTCGACAACATCATCGCCGAGTACCCAGGCGTCACCGGCGAAGTTGTCGGCGAAGTCGCTGTGCTCAACGGCACTGTTGCCGACCTGCGCACCAAAGCGCTCCTCGACGGCGAAGTCCGCGAAGCCGGCCTCGGCGTCCAGAACAACGTCGCCGTCGACGAATCGGCTGCACCGGCTGAGCCGCAGGGTTACTCGCTCAACGATCTGATCGCCGCCCAGCCTGAGCTGACGACCCTTGCGTCGCTGCTCGACCAGGCCGGCCTCGGCGCCGCGCTTGACGCCAACGGTCCGTTCACTCTGTTCGCACCGACCAACGATGCGTTCGCTGCGATCCAGACCGAACTGAACGAGCTGCAGGGCGACCCTGAGCGCCTCAGCGCCTACCTGCAGTACCACCTGTTGAGTGGCGAGCTGACCGGTGCCGACATTGCTGCCCGGCCGACGGTCGAGACGATCTCGCAAGAGATCATCGACGTCTCGGTCGAGGGTAACTCGGTGCGCCTCAACGACTTCGTGCCGGTGCTCGTCGCCGACGCCGAGGCTCGCAACGGCGTCATGCACGTCATCAGCGGTGTACTCACACCACCGTCTGAGGTTCCCGTCCCCGAAGAACTCGGTTCCGCGCTCGAGCTCAACGCCATCACGTTCGCCACCGGCAGCGCCGACCTGACCGACGGTGGCCGAGTCGAGCTCGACAAGGTCGTGGCCTTCTTGCTCGAAACGCCCGTCGACGTCGTGATCGGTGGTCACACCGACTCCGATGGCGACGAGGCACTGAACCAGTCACTCAGCCAGGACCGTGCCGACGCCGTCTTGACCTACCTCACGTCGCAAGGCGTTCCTGCCGACACGCTGACGGCCACCGGGTTCGGTGAGACGCAGCCGATCGCTCCGAACGACACGCCCGAGAACAAGGCCAAGAACCGTCGCATCGAGTTCCGCACGAACTAGCTCCGACAAACGCTTCCGGCTCGCCCGCCGAGTCGGAAGCGACCTTGTAGGGTCGGGCTGTGGGTGACTTCTTCCAGAACGGTCCGATCACGACGCTGCATGATCTGCGGCTGCGACCGTACGACGAGCTCGAAGCTGACCTGACGTCGTGGTCGGCTCAGCGGCCGATGTCGCTCATCATCCCGTCGCTCTACAGCGAGCTCGAAGGCGACGCGCTTCGCCACATCGTGAACGAGCTGTCCCAGGTGCCGTTCCTGGATCAGATCATCATCGGTCTCGACCGGGCCAACGAGGATCAGTTCGCAGAAGCAAAAGAGTTCTTCGCCAAGCTGCCCCAGCACACCCGGATTCTGTGGAACGACGGGCCTGCGCTGCGGCGTGTCGATGAGATCTTCGCCGAGGCCAAGATCACGCCCATCGAGCCGGGCAAGGGCCGCAACGTGTGGTTCTGCATCGGCTACTACCTGGCCTCGGGTCGGGGACAGGTCGTTGGTCTGCACGATGCCGACATCGTCACGTACGACCGCTCGATGGTCGCTCGGCTGTTCTACCCGGTCGTGCACCCGACGTTCGGCTACAGCTTCTCCAAGGGGTACTACTTCCGCACCGACGGTGAACGCATCAACGGCCGCGTCGCCCGACTGCTCGTCACCCCGCTCATTCGAGCGCTGCGCCAATGCCTCGGCGAGTCGGACTACCTCGATTACCTCGACGCGTTCCGCTACCCGCTGGCCGGCGAGTTCGCGATGCACATCAACGTGGTGCGCAACATCCGGATCCCGAGCGACTGGGGCCTCGAGATCGGCGTGCTGAGCGAGGTCCAGCGCCGCTACACGACCCAGCGCATCTGCCAGGTCGACTTGGCCGACGCCTATGACCATAAGCATCAAAAGGTGTCGTTCGAAGACCCGACCGACGGTCTTCACAAGATGAGCCGGGACATTACCAAGGCGCTCTATCGCAAGCTGGCCATTGGGGGAGCGGTGCTGTCGCCCGAGATCTTCCGCACGATCAAGGCCAGCTACTACCGGATCGCTCTCGACATGGTGGAGCGGTACGGCAACGTTGCCGCCATGAACGGCCTCGACTTCGACAGCCACAGCGAAGAACGCCTGGTCGAAGTCTTCGCCCAGACGATCATGGAAGCCGGCGACGACTACCTCAGCCACCCGATGGAGTCACCGTTCATCGCCAGCTGGGCGCGTGTCCAGAGTGCGGTGCCCGATGCCTTCAAGCTAATTCACGAGGCCGTCGAGGCCGACAACGCCTGAACCGATCGTGGTGAACCCGGTCGCCGCTCCGGACAGTGGGCTACCAATCGAGTCGGTCATCCCCGAACTGCGGAGCGCGCTGTCGGCACATCGACGGGCGGTGCTGACGGCCGAACCAGGCGCCGGTAAGACCACGGTCGTGCCGCTGCGGCTGCTCGACGAGCCGTGGTTGCAGGGTCGCAGGATCGTGCTGCTCGAACCGCGCCGCCTGGCGGCACGCTCGTGTGCGGCTCGGATGGCCGCCTCGCTCGGCCAAGACGTCGGCCAGACGGTCGGTGTCACGACCCGTGACGACCGCCGGGTCAGCGGCGAGACGCGGATCGAGGTCGTCACCGAAGGCATCCTGACCCGCCGCCTGCAACGAGACCCCTCCCTTGAGCGCGAGGGGCTGATCATCTTCGACGAGTTCCACGAACGCAGCCAACAGGCGGACCTCGGTCTCGGCATGCTGCTCGATGCGCAGCGTGCGTTGGACCTCGACCTGGCCGTGCTGGTCATGTCCGCCACGATCGATGCGCCCAAGGTTGCCGCGCTCATCGGTGGCGAGGATGAACCGGCACCGGTCATCGAGTGCGAAGGGCGAACGTTCCCCGTCGATGTGCACTGGCGGCCGCGGAACCGACGGGACAAGCTCGAACCGGCGGTTGCGAACGCGGTCGAGTGGGTCACCCGCGAGCAACCCGAAGGCGACGTGCTCGTGTTTTTGCCGGGCATGGCCGAGATCCGACGGGTGCAAGAGCAGCTTCGTCGTCTCGACCCTCGGTTCGAGGTCTACGCGCTCCATGGAAGCCTGCCGCTCGACGAACAGGACCGAGCCATCTCGCCCGCCATGCCGGGCTTTCGCAAGATCGTGCTCAGCACCGACATCGCCGAGAGTAGCTTGACCGTCGAAGGCGTCACTGCCGTGGTCGATGCCGGCCAGGCGCGGTCGCCTCGCTTCGATCCGAACAGTGGCCTGACCCGGTTAACGACCATCTCGATCTCACGGGCATCGGCGGATCAGAGGACCGGTCGTGCCGGCCGCGTGCGTCCGGGCGTCGGGGTTCGCCTGTGGTCCAAGATCGAGCACGGCACCCGCCCGGCACACGTCGCAGCCGAGGTCACCCAGATCGATCTGTCCGACGTGCGCCTCGAGCTAGCCGCTTGGGGTGTCCGTGACGCCGATGGCATTCCGCTGCTCGATCCGCTCCCGGAACCGGCGTGGAACGAGGCCGGCGAAATCCTGACGATGCTCGGGGCGATCGACGAAGCCGGCCTGATCACCGACCGTGGACGCCGCCTCGTCGATCTGCCGATGCACCCACGGCTCGGCTCAATCGTGCTTGCAGGTCAAGACCTTGGCTATGGCTCCATGGCATGTGCGATCGCCGCCTTGCTCGACGAGCGCGACGTCTTGCGCGGCCGACCGGGCGAGGTTCCGGTCGATCTGGTGCTGCGCCTCTTGCTGCTGCGAGACCGAGATCGGAATCACCCGCTCGCGTCAGGTCGGTCGCTGCAGGTCGTGCGAAACCGGTGGCGCCAACTGAGTCGCCGGGTCGGTGGACCAGACGGGGACTGGGATCGTGACAAGGTCGGCCTGCTCGTTGCCGCCGGGTTCCCTGATCGGGTTGCGCAACGCCGAGGCGAGAACCGGGGTCGGTTCCGGCTGCGGTCTGGTTCCGGCATCGCGCTGTCGGACCGCGACGAGCTCGCAGGAGAAGACTTCTTGGTGGCGCTCGATGTCGACGGCCGCAAGAAGGACGGCCGAGTGCGTATCGCTGCGGCGGTCGACGTCGATGACCTGCTCGAAACGCCCGGGTTCGTGGTCGAACGCCGCGAACGGCTCGTCTGGGACAAGGGCCGCAACGACCTGGTGCTCAAGATCGAACGCTTCCTTGGCTCGCTGGATCTTGGCACGACGACGTTGCGTCCGTCGCCGTCCGAAGAGGTCACCGAGCTATTGGTGGACCGGGTCAAGCGCACCAAGCTCAAAGCGCTGGCGTGGACCGACCAGGCCCGAGGTCTGCAGCAACGTGTGGCATTCCTGGCCGAGCACCTGCCCGACGACGGCTGGCCTGATCTGTCCGACGCCGCGCTGCTGAAGACGCTCGATGAGTGGCTGCCGCCGCTGCTCGCAGGGGCGACAGGGCGAGCGGACCTTGACGTCTTGTCGGTGACGGTCGCGCTCGACACGATCATTGGCCATCACCGCCGTCGTGACATCGACCGCCTCGTGCCGACCCACGTCGAGATTCCGGGCCGCCAACGCGTGCCAATCGACTTTTCGGGCGAACAACCTGTGATCCGTTCGAGGGCGCAGGACTTCTACGGCCTGCGGGTCCAGCCGAGCATGCTCGACGGACGGATCCCGATCGTCTGCGAGCTGCTGTCGCCCGCAAATCGTCCGATCCAGCGAACGGCAGACATTGCTGGCTTCTGGGCCGGAAGCTGGGCCGACGTGCGCAAGGACATGGCAGGTCGCTACCCGAAGCACGACTGGCCGGTCGACCCCGCTGGATGATCTCGCTCGCAGCGATGGCCTAGAGCTGTAGCAGGTGACGTTCGAGGAGATCGGCGAGCCTGCTTAGGGTGAGCGGGCGGCTGATGTGGTAGCCCTGGCCGAGCTGCACGCCAGCGCCTCGGAGCAGTTGCTGCTGTGTCGCATGCTCAATGCCTTCGGCAACGATCGTGAAGCCCATCTCATGCGACATGCGGGTCAAGCTGTCGACCACGGCCATCGCCGCCGACCCGGCTTGGATCTGGGCGATCAGGCTGAGGTCGAGCTTCAAGACATCGAATGGAAGCATGGTCAGGTAGCCAAGGCTCGAATAGCCGGTGCCGAAGTCATCGATGGCAAGGCCGAAGCCGTAGCTCGTCAGCTGACGGATGCGGGTCGCCGCATCGGGGATTTGCGTGAGCGGCACTGACTCGGTGAGCTCGAAGCGCAAGTTGCGAGGGCTCAACCCGTACTGATCGAGGGCAGCGAGACAGCTCGTCGCCAGCATCGCCACATTGTTGAACTGATGCGCGGAGGCATTCACACTGACCGCGAACTGGTCGTCGACCAGCTCCCTCGCTCGCAAACGGTCAATATCCGCGCAGGCTTGCTCAACCACCCACTCGCCGATGTCGGCGATCAGGCCGATCTCTTCGGCGAGCGGCACAAAGACATCGGGGGAGATGCGACCCATCGCGGGATGGTCCCAGCGGACCAGGCCTTCGGCGCCCACGAGACGATTTGTCTGCAGGTCGATGATTGGCTGGTACTCAAGGCGGAGTTCGCGACGGCGGCGAGCGTGGCGCAGGTCGGCCGTCATGTCGAAGCGCCGAGAGGCCCGTGAACGAAGCGGGGCGTCAAACAGCACCGTGCGGCTCTGGCCATTGCCCTTGGCCTCGTACATCGCGATGTCGGCGTCGCCGACGAGTTGCTCCGACGTGCTCGCTCCCTCAGAGATCGCGATGCCGATGGAGGCGCCCACGCTGATGATGCGACCATCAGCCAGCACGGGAGTGCTGAGGATGTCGTGGAGACGCTGTGCGAGCAGCTCGGCTTCGTCGGGGCCGCTGAGATTCGGAGCGACGACGACGAACTCGTCGCCGCCGAGACGTCCGATGACATCGCGGGCTCGCACAGCTCGACGGAATCGGTGGGCGACTTCGACGAGCACGATGTCGCCGACGCTGTGGCCCTGGGTGTCGTTGATGAGTTTGAAGCCGTCAAGGTCGATGAACAGCACGCCGGTCGTTCCGTCGCCACCCTCTTCCTCGAGCGCGGCGCGGAGCTGGTCGAGCACCGCGGTGCGGTTTGGGAGTTCGGTGAGATCGTCGAAGCTGGCCTGGAACTCGATGCGGCGATAGAGGTCGCGCTGTTCCGAGATGTCTTCGGCGAAGCCAACAATGCGGGTCAGTTCGCCCTTGTCGTCGCGCATGTCGGAGCCGGCGATGCGGAACAGGCCGATCGAACCGTCGGCTCGTTCGCAGCGGGCCTCGGTATTGAACGTGCCCCGGGTCGGCAGCGCGGCGAGCGCGGCCTGCAACAGATGGCGGTCATCGGGATGGACAATGTCGATCCAGCCGTATTCGCTCGAAACCGCGGGGCCGAAGATCTCTCGCAGGCGGCGGCTGTGGAATTCGAGCCGGCTGTCCTCGCCGATGACGAAAACGCCGACCGGCAGTGTCTCGCTGAGCTGGTTGAACTGGGTTTGGAGTCGGCCTAGTGCCGAGATGGCCTGGCGTTCATGCGACTCGTCGTAGAAGTCGATCACAAGCGATTCGCCGAACGGCGCAACAACGGCCTGAAACTGGAGGCCAGGAGCTGCGCCAGCAACCTTGGTGCGGGCATAGGGTTCGCCGCCGAGCACCTGGGCGACCGCTCGGTGCAGGATCGGTCGATCGGCGGCGGCGACGATCCGTTCGGACCAGCGGCCGACCGAAGCGCCGAGGTGCACCCATGAGCCGAGTGATCCGTCGACGGTGATGACGTTGCCGTGGCGGTCGCATACGATGCGCGTGCGGACGTGGTCGTCATCGTCTGCCAACCCGGTCTCGATCGATGACGCATCGATGATGGCGACGGCGTAGGGGGTCTTGCTCCCGAAGGTGGTGATTGTGACGATGACGGCCGACCCGCTGCGTTCGAGCAGCGCGGCTCGCGTCATCGAAGTGACCTGCGCTCGGGCGATCGCGGCCAGTAGATCCTCGTGGGCGTCGTCGGCAAAGAGGTCGGTCAGGGCGACGCTGTCGGCGTCGAGCGCGAAGCGAGGCCATGGGAGCGCGCCAAGCTGCGGGTTCTCTCCCCGCTGAAGAAGGAGCGTTTCTTGGTCGAACACGATCGCGTGTCCCAGCGGTGCGAGTGCGTGAGACGCATCGAGTGCGGCGCGGATACGAGTGTCTTCCCCGGCGGCATGGGCCAATGGCAGAGGTGTCATGCCGATCGTGAATCTACCGGGCACCACCCGTGGCTTGTCAACCACGGATCGTGAATATTTCGCGAAAAGTAGGTACGTCGGCCCATGTTCGGGGTTTTGGGTCCAACGAACTGGCTTCGTTTGCGGGAAGCGAGCCTCGTGGGCACAGATCGATGTCGTGGTTCGGCCCCGCCTGTGGTTGCATGGGTCCATGGCAAAGAACGTGCTCGGTACCGAGCTCTTGGACTGCAGTCGCGATCCGCTCACCGGCTTCTACCGCAACGGCTGTTGCGACACCGGAGCCGGCGACCATGGCGTGCACACGGTGTGCGCCATCATGACCGCCGAGTTCCTCGAATTCTCCAAGGCTGCAGGCAATGACCTGTCGACCCCGATGCCGCAATACGGCTTCGACGGGCTCAAGCCGGGGGACCAGTGGTGCCTCTGCGCCCCACGCTGGAAAGAGGCCTACGACGCCGGAGCGGCCCCCGAGGTCGTGCTCAACGCCACTCACGCCGCCTCGCTCGAGTGGATGAGCCTGCGTGAGCTTCAAGAGCACGCTGCCGACGGCCCTGCCGCCCCTGGTTCGGGCACCGACGCATGACGGCGATGTTGGATGGCTTACGGGTCATCGAAGGGTCTGCATTCGTCGCCGCCCCCTCGGGCGGCATGCACCTGGCCCTGCTCGGAGCCGACGTCATCCGTTTCGATCCCATCGGCGGCGGCATCGACTACACCCGATGGCCGCTGGCCGAATCTGGAACCTCGATCTACTGGACATCGCTCAACAAGGGCAAGCGGTCGATCCAGCTCGACGTCCGCAGCGACGAAGGCCGCGAGCTCGCCCAAGCCCTGATCACCGCACCAGGCGATGACCGAGGCGTGTTCCTCACGAACTTCCCCGCCCGAGGCTGGCTTGACTACGAGGCACTTCGAGCCCGCCGCGACGACCTGATCATGATGGCGATCACCGGTAGCCCCGACGGCACGACGGCTGTTGATTACACGGTCAACGCAGCCGTTGGTTATCCCGCAGCAACCGGTCCCGCCGGGAGCACCGAGCCGGTCAACCATGTCTTGCCCGCCTGGGACGTGATCTGTGGCCAACAAGCAGCGCTCGGCATCGTGGCCGCAGAACGCCACCGCAACCGCACCGGCGACGGTCAGCTCATCAACCTTGCGCTCAGCGACGTCGCCATGTCGACCGTTGCGAACATGGGCCATGTCGCCGAGGCCGAGATACTCGGCGAGCAGCGTCCCCGCATCGGCAATGCGCTCTACGGCGCGTTCGGCCGTGACTTCGTAACGGCCGACGGTGAGCGGTTCATCGTGATTGCGATCAGCCCCAAGCAATGGTCGTCGATGCAGACCGCGACCGGCACGACCGAGGCGATTGCCGCCTTGGCTGCCGAACTCGACTGCGACTTCGGCGACGAAGGCATGCGGTTCGAGCACCGAGACCGCCTGTTCGCCCTCATCGAGGCGTGGGCTGGCTCTCTCACGATCGGCGAAGTCGGTGACGCCCTCGATGCGCACGGTTGCTGTTGGGGCCGCTACCGGGACTTCCTCGGCATGGTCAAGGACGACCCGCGGTGTTCGACCGAGAACCCAATGTTCCAACGTGTGGAGCAGCCTGGCGTCGGTTCGATTCTCAGCTCGGACACGCCGCTGCGGTTCGGTGCTGCGGATCCTCGAGATCTTCCGATCGCCCCGCAGCTCGGGGAACACACCGACCAGGTTCTGGCCGAGGTCTTGGGACTGTCGGCTGGCGAGATCGGCAGCCTCCACGACCGCAAGGTCGTCGCTGGCGTCTAGCCCATTGCCGAGCCGAGGTGGCCGTCAGTCGCCTTGGTCGCGACCGCCGCGAGCGCCCCGGTCGCTGTCGGCCTCGTCGCCATCCGCTTCGCTGCCATCCGCATCTTCAGCACTGGTGTCTTCGGTGCTGTTGTCGGATGCATCGACAGAAGGTGCAAACGAGGCGGGATCGATCGGTCCGTCGCGCCCGACCAGTTCGAGCCCGTTCGGAAGCACGGAGTCAATGACGACGGCGTCGGTCACGGGGCGAATCTGGATGACGCCCTCAGATACATCTTCGAACCGAAGCGGAACCAGATCAAAGCGTGGCTCAGCGCCCGGAGTCGCAGCGACGGGACCACAGTGTGCGTTCTGCACCACGGCCTCGCCGATGCTTCCGAGCCAGCAGTCGGCATCGTCGCCGAGCGTGATGTCACGGCCGGTCAGCGAACTCTCGTGCCAGACCGCAAGATCTCGCAACACGGGCTTGGCGTTCAGGATCTCGAGCGAACCAACGGTGAGCGCATCGCTGTTGTCATCGACCTGCGCTGCATCGTCCTCAGCGGCTTCGTCGTCCATGGCGCCGGTGTCCCCGTCGTCCATAGCGTCGGCGTCGGCGTCTTCGTCGGCCATCGCCTCGTTGGTGTCGTCCTCGGCCTCGGTCGCCGGAAGGGCGCCCTCGTCTGCGGGATCTGCGGCGTCCTCGCCCGTGTCCTCAGCAGCATCGGCGTCGTCAACTGCGGCGACCGGCTGGTCGTCAGCATCGGCGGTTTCATCGTTGCTGAGGAGCCGGGGGAGAAGGATGAGCAGCAGGGCGAGCGCCAGGACCGCAAGACCGAGCACATACAGCCACCGACGGCTGCCCGAAGGCTCTTCGTCGACGGCAATCGTCTCGGAGACAGGCTCGGGGTCGGGCGAGTCCAGTACGGCGACCTGGCGGGCGGGCGACTCCTGCGAGAAGTCGACCTGTCCGGCGGTAACTGCGGTCTCGTCGACCGGATCGAGTACCGGAGCAGGGTCAATGGTTGGGGCGGGCGTGATCGGTTCGACTGCGGCCCGACCGGGCTCATCGAAGCCACCGTCGAAGCTCTGATCAGTGGTGTCGTCGACGGTGTCATGGCCGCTCGTAGTTTCATCGGCCGCGTCTAGGTCGACCTCGGGTCGGTCCCAATCAGGGTCGATGACCAGACGGCCTCGATCCTTGACCTGCGCGGTCCATTGCTCGCCGTCGAAGTAGCGACCTTCGTAGCGACCAAGGGGGTCGACGTACCAGTCTGGTGTCATTGCGATCTCCGAAAAGGGTGAACGAAGCGAGGTTAGGTTCTTGTCGGCACATTTCCGTCGCATCTGAGCGATGTGCAGCACGGGCGGGCCGCTAGTTTGATCGCCCGTGGGGACTTCCGGAGTTCAGGTGTGTGCGATCTCGGGAGGCTCCGGTGCGGGAAAGACGACGCTCGCTGTCGCCCTGCTCGATCGGCTCGGCGATCAGGCCAGTCATCACACGATCGACTGGTACTACCGGGATCTTTCGCACCTGAGCAATGCCGAACGAGCGGTCGTCAACTTCGATCACCCCGACTCACTCGAAGTCGACCTGTTCGTACGAGACCTGGCGGCGCTACGAGCCGGCCACGATATCGAGGCGCCGGTCTACGACTTCTCGACCCACACACGGTCAGCCGAGACGTTCGCTGTTGCCTCACGACCCGTCATCGTCGCCGAGGGCATTCACTTGCTGGCCCTCGAACCAGTTCGAGCCGTGTGCGATCACCTGGTGTTCATCGACGTCGACGCAGAACTCCGCCTCGAACGTCGGATACGGCGCGACGTGATCGAACGAGGACGCACCGAAGAGAGCGTTCGTTCCCAATGGGCAGCCACGGTCGCGCCGATGCACGACGAGTTCGTGCAGCCGAGCGCGCAGTTTGCGAACCGAACCGTCACCGCCCAAGAAGAACTCGACGCGGTCGCCGACGAGCTTGCGGCGCTGCTTCTTTGATCTGGGCCGCTTCGATCTGGGCTTCCCTGATCTGCGCTGCCCGCTGACCGCTACTGGTAGTAGGGGGT
>CAZEMU010000006.1:17368-36725 GCA_964513315.1 uncultured Acidimicrobiaceae bacterium
GATCTGGGCTTCCCTGATCTGCGCTGCCCGCTGACCGCTACTGGTAGTAGGGGGTCTCGCCGGCGTTGTGGTCGGTGGTGTCAATCACTTCGGTGACCTCGGGGATCAGCTCGGAGATCATCACGGTGATGCCTTCGCGAAGCGTTGCGGCGCTCATCGCGCAGCCCTGGCAACCGCCGCCCATCGTCAAGAAGACGTTGGACTCTTCAACCTTGACCAGCTCGGCCCAACCGCCGTGCGCGGCGAGCGACGGGTTGATTTGCTGGGTGAGCAGCTGCTGGACCTTTTCTTCGAGCGAGCCGGACAGTTCGATCTTGTCGCCGTCGCCGAGTGGGTTGGGGCGATTCGGGTTCCGAATCACGAGGCCACCCTGCATCGGGTTGCTCGGAAGGTCGAGCGTGGCGCCACGCAACTTGTCGACGCTGTTCTCGGGCACCACGATGGTCAGCTCGCCGACCTGGTAGATGATGTCGCTTTCGTCGGCGTCAGCGACCGGCTCGAACGCCAAGTCGTAGGCGTAGTCGACGCCCTGCACACCGGTTACCTCGACTCGCAGGCCGAGCGAATCGCCGTCTTCTTCGGCCGCACGTACGTCGAGCACCTTGAACAAGGCCTCTTCGCTCACATCGAGCACGATTTCGTCGGTGGACACCACGTCGGTCATGTCCCGTAGCGTATTCGGCTTAGCACCAGTTTCTCCCGTCGAATGAGGGTGAGCGCTACGAGTCACAGCAGCAAGGATGCGCCGCCTAGGACTCCAGCTGGAGCGAAAGCTCCATCCACTGTTCTTCGAGCTGGTCGAGTTCGCCTTGGGCGGTCGCGAGTTCGGTGCCGAGCTCGGCGAGCTCGCCGTGGTCGGTGATGCCGTCGAGTCGTTCGCGAAGCGCGTCGACTTGCTTCTGTTGCTTGGCCATCGCCTTGTCCGTTTGCTTGAGCTGGTGGCGCAAGGTGGACTTCGACGGCCCGGCATCATCGGCGGAGCCAGTCGAGTCAGCCGAGGATGATTTCGCCGACGCCTTATTCGATGCACCGCTCTCGGCTCGAGTTGCGGCATGGCCGCGGCGCCGGTTTGCTCGTCGCGTCTCGAGCCACGCCGCAAAGCCGCCAGGAACTCGACCCGCTCGCGTCGACTCGTCGACGACGATGACATCGGTCATGACCCGTTCGAGGAACGCACGGTCGTGGCTGACGGCCACGAGCGCACCAGGCCAGTCCTCGAGAAATGCTTCGAGCGCACGCAACGTGTCGAGATCGAGATCGTTGGTGGGCTCGTCGAGGAACAACACGTTGGGGTTCGTCGCCAGCACGAGCACGAGTTGAAGCCGTCGCCGCTCGCCGCCGGACAGCTGACGAACAGGTGCGTACTGGGTGGCGGCATCGAACCAGAAGCGCTCCAGCAGCGCCTTGTCCCGCCAGTCCGGTTCGCCGCCTTGGCTGAACAGGTCGATCAGGCGGGCGTCGAGATCGAGGTCGCGTCCGAGCTGATCGAAGTAGCCCAGCCGCACGGTCGAGCCGTGCTCGATGGTTCCGGCGAGGGGTTCTTTGCGCTTTGCCATGGCGTCGAGCAACGTCGACTTGCCAGTGCCGTTCGGGCCGACGATGCCCAGGCGCTCGACCGGATCGAGTTCGAGCGTGAAGTTCTCGACCAGTGTGTGACCGCCAGCTTCGACGCTCACGTTGTGCAGCTCGACGACCCGGTTGCCGAGCCGAGGGGTGTCACTGTGCAACAGCATCGGGTCGTCGCGCAGGGAGCGGTCGTCACGCTTGACCTGGGCGGCTTCGGCTCGCCGGATGTGGGCCTTGGGTTTGCTCGTGCGTGCCGGTGCGCCGCGTCGAAGCCATTCGAGTTCACGCTTGGCCAGGTTCTTGCGGACGACGTCGGCCTTGTCGGCAGCGTCCATGCGGGCGTCGCGGCCCTCGAGGTACGTGCGGAAGCCCCCGTCGTGGAGATAGATCTTCCCGCGGTCCACTTCGAGCACTCGGGTCGTCACCGCATCGAGAAGGTGGCGGTCGTGGGACACGCAGAGGAGCCCGCCCTTGAAACCGCTGAGGCGTTCTTCAAGCCAGTCGATCGCGTCGATGTCCAGGTGGTTCGTAGGTTCGTCGAGAACGAGCAGGTCCGCAGGCGTCACGAGCGCTCGGGCCAGCGCAACACGGCGTTGCTCGCCGCCGCTCATGTTCGTCAGCCGGTGATCGAGCCGATCACCAAGGCCCAGGCGGTCGAGGACCGCAGCTGCTTCCCACGAGTCGCCAACCGCCTCGAGGGCGGTCACATCATCGAAGACCGGCCGCTGGGCGAGCGCCGAGATCCGTACGCCGCTCTCGTTGCGCACGATGCCCTCATCGACATCGATCTGGCCCGTCAACACGCCGAGCAACGTGCTCTTGCCCGCACCGTTGTGGCCGACAACGCCGAGCCGATCGCCGCTGCTGATCGTGATCGAAACATCATCGAGCAAGGTGCCGGTCGCGTGGCGAAGGGTGATGCCGCGAGCATCGACGAGAATCACAGGGTCGATGTCGGCATCAGGGCCGTACCCGCGTGCGCCGTTGTCGAGGCCGCAAGCGCGGTGGTCAGCAGTGTCATGGTCGCTAGTGTTGCGGAGTCGCACAAGGAGCACTACGTGAGCAACGCTGATCACATCGATTTCTTCTGGCGGCCGGGCTGCCCGTTCTGCATGCGCCTCGAGCGTGGGCTGACCGACGCCGGCGTTCCGTTCGCCAAATTCAACATCTGGGAAGACGACGCGCACGCGGCGTTCGTCCGTTCGGTTGCCGATGGGAACGAGACCGTGCCAACGCTGCGGATCGGCGCCACATCGCTGGTGAATCCGAGCGTCAACGAGGTCATCGACACCATGCGCGAAGAGACGCCTGACCTGGTACCGAGCGACCGCTAACTTCGATCGGTGGCGGCACGCGTCGACCCTGAGGTCCTCGACCCGGCCGCACCCCAGGCTGCGGTTCCGGCTAGCGAACTCGACGCGCCGCGCCCCGAACCTGTTGCATCGAGCGGGTTCAGCTTCACCCGTTCACGCTGGACGCTCGTCGCGATCCTCTTGTTCGCATTCATACTGCGAGCCTGGAATCTCGACTGGGATCGCGGCACGCACCTGCACCCTGACGAACGCTTCTGGAGCGACGTCGCTGCAAACGTCGAGCGGCCCGACGTGTGGGAATGGGACATCGTCCTCGACCCCGAGGTCTCGCCACTAAACCCACGCGTCCACAAACCGAACTACGTGTACGGCACCTTGCCGCTCTGGGCTTCCGAGGCTGCAGCTGGCGTGCTGATGACCGACCAGATGACGTGGGCGGTCGCCGCGATCGACAGCGTTGGTATCGATGTCGCTCGCGCCGAACCGGCCGAAGCGCCGATCAACGAACGGCTGCGCTTCAACACCGGGTTCGACGTCACGATCATCGGCCGTCTCATGTCGGCGCTCGTCGACACCGCGACCGTCGGCGTCGTCTACCTCCTTGCCGTGCAGCTCAGCCGCCGGCGTCGCGAAGGCGGCGACGTCGAAGGACCCGACCGCCAAGTCGGATTGCTCGCCGCATTCCTGCAGGCGCTCACGGTTCTGCACATCCAGTACTCGCACTTCCTGGGCAGCGAGCCGTGGGTCGCGCTCTTCGTCACGATCGTGGTGTGGGGGTCAGTCAAACTTGCCCAGGGCCGAGGCGGCTGGCGCACTCGCGTGATCACCGCCGTGGCGTTGGGGTTTGCCATCGGCTCGAAACTCAACGGTGTCGCAGCTGTGGTCGCCCCGGTCGTTGCGGTGCTCATCGCGGTGTGGCCCGAAGTGTCCGAGGCCCTGCGCGGTCGTGGTCAACGGGGCTGGTTCGGCCGCTCGATGCGAAAGCTCGATGCGTGGCTGGTCATGGCCATCGTTGCCATCGCCGCCTACCGGCTCGCCCAGCCCTACGACTTCGAGTCCGGCATCTCGCTGATCTTCAACGACCGGTTCCAATCCGACGTCGAATACCTCCAGGACATCAACCAGGGCGGCAACTGGCCGTGGGTGCAGCCGCTGGTCGGTGCCACACCGCTGCTGCATCCGTTGAAGCAGGTGTTCCTGTGGGGGATGGGTCCTGGGCTCGCGCTCGCCGCCATCTTCGGGATCGTTCGTGCGATCCAACGATTCTTCGCTGGCGAACGAGTCTGGGCGATCCCACTCGCCGTGATCGGCGCCTACCTGGTGCTGGTCTCGTTCCAGTTCTACGCCATCATCCGCTACCTGCAACCGGCGTACCCGACGATGGTCGCCCTGGCCGCAATCGGACTCGTCGCCGCATGGCGCTGGGCGGCGGCAGCCGAAATCGACCAGCGCAAGATCGCTCGCGTCGCCCAAGGCGCCGTCGTGCTGTCAGTCGCCGCCACCACGTTCTGGGGCTTGGCGTTCGTCAACGGCGTCTACAACCAGGACAACGCTCGGCTCGCCGCCGGCGACTGGATGCTTGAGAACTTGCCGGCCGAGTCGGTTGTCAGCCAGCAGGAGTGGGACGACGGATTGCCCTGGGGGCAGCCGTCACCGTTCGGGCGCGTCACGCTCAAGCCGTTCTCGTTCGGGGGCGACACGCCCGAACACATCGAGCTCCTGATCGACGGCCTCGACCAGGTCGACTACGTGATCGAGACGAGCAACAAGTTCTACGACGCGCTGCCGCGAACACCTGCTCGATTCCCACAGATGACCGAGTACTACGAGGTCCTGTTCGACGGCTCGCTCGGCTTCGAGCTGATCGAGACGTTCTCGAATCCGCCCTCGCTGTTCGGCATCACCATCGACGACTCGAATGCCGAAGAAGCGTTCACGCTCTATGACCACCCGACGGTGTTCATCTGGCAGAAGACCGACGACTTTAGCGTCCAGCGCGCCTACGAGCTCCTGAATCCCGACCGCGCTCGGACTGCAGTCAATGCGATCCCCGGCGACGCCTACGCGAACGCGTCGATGCTCACCCCGGCTGCCTACGAGACCCAGCAGACGGGTTCGTCGTTCTCCGACGTCCACTCGGCCAATCCGGGTTCGCTCGTCGCGGCCGTGTCGTGGTTCGTCATCATGCAGCTCGCAGCGCTCGCTGTCGCCCCGACCCTGATGCTCCACGCCGGACGCTCGGCCGGAGCTGTCTGGGGACTGACCAAGATCCTCGGGCTCATCGTGCTCGGGCTTCCGGTCTGGTTGCTCGTGTCGTGGGGCTGGTTCGAATTCTCGAGCGGCTTGGTGTGGGCGGCGCTGCTTGCGCTCGCGTTGGGCGGGCTTGTGACCGCCGTGCGCTCAGCCGACCGCCTCGAAGCCCTGTGGCGCACGCACCGGCGCACGATTCTCACCGCCGAGGCTGTCTTCGTCACGATCTTCCTGGCCGTGCTCGCGCTGCGGGCCGCCAACCCGGATCTCTGGCATCCGTGGCGAGGCGGCGAGAAGCCGATGGAGCTCGCGTACTTCACCGCGGTCACAGGTTCGACGACGTTCCCGCCGTATGACCCGTGGCTCGCGGGCGGCTCGCTGAACTACTACTACTTCGGCTGGTTCTTGCTGTCGGTGCCAACTCGGATCTTGGGCATCCAGCCCGACGTTGCGTTCAACCTCGGCGTGGCGACCTATGCCGCGATCGCCGCCGCCACGGTGTTCTCGACGACCGCAATGCTGACCGATCTCGCCGGGCGATCTCGCTCGGTGCGCCTCTCGCCGCACACCACGGGCTTACTCGCCTCGTTGATGTTCTTGGTCATCGGCAACCTCGATGCGCTGCGCCAAGTCATCACCCGGCTTCGCGAGGGTTTACCGCTCAGCGATTTCGACTGGTGGGACCCAAGCCGCGTCAACAAAAACAGCAGCGGCTTCGAGGTCACCGAGTTCCCGTCGTTCACAGTGCTGTTCGCCGACCTGCATCCGCACTTCATGGCCATGGGCATCTTCGGTCTCGGGCTCGCCGGATGCATCGCGCTGATCGAACGGACGCGCCAAGGCGCAACTCGTACGAGCTGGATGCTCGTGATCGGCCTGGGCATTGGTTCCGGCATTATGCGGATGACCCACACCTGGGATCTCCCGACGTTCGGCCTGGCTGCCGCTGGCGCCGTCGTGCTCGGCGCGATCGCCGCCGACGGTCCGACCTGGTGGCGGACACGTACCGCCGTCGCCCAGCTGGTGACGCTGGCCGCGGCCCACATGATCGTCACCGCCCCGTACCGCGGCGCCAACCAGGTCGCCGACTCTGGCTTCCATCGCTCCGAGTCCACGACGAACCTCGATGACTGGATCGCGCACTGGGGCCTGTTCCTGTTCATCGCCATCGCGTATCTCGCGCTGCGCCTGTTCCAGCTCCGAGATCGACTCGTCCAAGGTGTTGCCACCAGCACCGCCATGCTCATCGTCGCTGGCATCGGCTGGCTGGCGCTTCACCGGGTCGTCGGATCCGTCGCCGCATGGGCGTTCCTTGGGCTCATGGCCGCGGTGCTCGTGCTCTGGGGCGAGATCCTGACGGATCGCATCGAGACGGCGCATGTGATGACGGCTGCAATGTGGGCACTCGGATTTGCGGTGCTCACTGGGGTCGAATCGTTCACCCAGAACGCCGACATCCAACGGCTCAACACTGTCTTCAAATTCTGGCTGCAGGTCTGGCATCTGTTCGCCGTCGCCGGTGCCTTCGCCGCCATGTGGGTGCTCTACAGCCTGCGGCTCGCCGTCAGCGCCGTCGAGCGCCCGTCTCTGCGGCTTCGGTTTGGCCGCCGCGTGTTCGCCGGCGGGCTCGTCGTGCTCCTCGTCGTATCGATGCTGTACCCGCTCCTGTCGTTCCGTCCCCGCAGCGCCAACCGCATCGACACCACCCTCGGGCCGTCCCTCCAGGGTCAGTTGTGGCTTGAGCCCGGCACCACGACCTTCGGGATCAAGGACGCCTTCGAGAACGAGTTCTTCATCGACCCCGGCCTCGATCGACCTGTGATCGAGTGGCTCCAAGCCAACGTCGAGGGCCGCCCGACCATCGTCGAAGCCGTCGGCGGTGCCGAATACCAGTGGTGGGGACGCATCAGCATCAACACCGGCCTGCCGACCGTGCTCGGCTGGCGATGGCACCAGGACCAGCAACGCACGCTGTTCAACTACGAGGTCAACGAACGCAAACGCGATGTCGCCAGCTTCTTCGTGTTGACCTCGGTCGCAGAGATCGACAAGTTCTTGCGGGCCTACGACGTCAGCTACATCGTCATCGGTTCGGTCGAAGCGGCGATCGCTGATCCGGAGACCTTGCGGATTTTCGCCGAGCACCCATCGCTCGAAGCAGTGTTCCAACGAGGCGACCAAGTCATCTACGAGGTCGAGAAGCGAACGCTTGCGCAACGCAGCGCCAACGAGTTCGCCCTCGGCGCCGACTGAGCTGGGCGACCGAGTATGCGTGAGACGGGCGGGCCGGTGGATCAGCCAGAAGCCATGAGGTCACTGGCGCATTCGAGCGGTCCCATCTTGGCGATCGGCCCGGGATAGACCTGGCGCTCAAGGCCAGCCCAGTCGCTGCGCACCAAGAACCACTGATCGACCGAACCGCAGCCGTCACGGCCATCGTCAAGGTCGGCGCTCGGTGGACCCGTCGTCAACGCGTCGGTGTCGGCACCAGCAAAGTCGACGAACGACTTCGATGCGCTGTTCGTGCCGTCCTGGATCAGCTCGAGCGTCTCTCGCAAGCCGCCCTCGCCCTCGGACGGTTCAACCTCGCGAACGCCGACGAAGTTCGGGTTCGGCGACTGCTCCCACAGATGGAGACCTCGGGCCCAGCCAAGCCAACCCAGCGGTCCCGCCTCGGCATAGGTCGGGACCCACCACGACCGCATCGCAAACAGCGTTGGTTCGAAGTCGGGATAGTCCGCCAGGTTGATCGCGCTGTAGTCGGCGATGATCACGTCGATCGTCGGATCCGCGGGCGGACCGGTCTGGTTGTCGAACCAGATCAGGTTCGGTCGGTCACGTAGGTACCAGCTGTAGGGCCACGCATTCGCAAACCCGATCGCCAGCGTCGCTGGCTCGCCGGTCTCTTGCATTGAGAGCCGGTCGATGTTCTCGAGCCGTTCGAGTGCGGCGGTCAGGTGCGGCGTGGCCTGGCCGGCTTGGCTCAGGATCTCGCGGCTATCGGCGCCGTTCGGGAAGCTCGCTCGCCACGACGTACCCGCAGTCGCCAGCAGGCCGAGCACGCACGCGGCAGCAATCGTCGGCATCGCCGCATGCTTGCGGTGCACCCACAGCTGTTGGACGCCGAGGCCCGCCAAGATCAGGATTGGCAGCAGGGGATGGGCGATCAGCCACGGCATGCGCTCACCGGCGTAGCTGTAGAGGATCAGGCTGCCGATTGCGAACCAGACGAACAGGCCGGACAGCACCGTGGGGCGACGAAGTGCCCGCCAGCTTCCGACACCAGCAAGCAGCACGAAGAACCACTCGTAGGCCGGCAGGGCGAACAGGTAGTAGTACCAGGGCTGGCCGCCGCGGTTGACCTCTTGCTGGCTGTCCCAGTAGTCGATCGCACGGGTGAAACCGCTCGCCCAGTCGCCCTTGACGGATCCCCAGACGGTGAAGAACAGGTACCAGGACACGGCGAACACGCCGAGCGTGATTAGCCAGCCGGTCCAGCCGATCGCGCCGAGGGAGCGCAACATCGGCGGCCATTCGAAGCCGGCGTCAGCCTTGGGGCGATGGAGGACGGCGGCTGCGATCCCGCTGAGCACAAGAGCGATGACAAAGGCAGCGAGCAGCCGGTTCGATTCGCTCTCGGTGTATTCGTTGACCATCAGGGCCAAGCCGCCGAGGGCGACGAGGCCGCCGATCGTGCGCATGGTGTGTGTCGAAGCAAGCGGCAGCTCGAGACCGCTGCGGTCGCTGGTCCAGGCGACGCCACCGGCGATCGCAGCAACCGCGCCCACCGCCAAGGCGATGAAGGAAATCGACCAGGCTGCGTCGGGTGAGTCCACGACCGCGGGCCCTTGGGCGACGGTGCGTTCGAGCCATTCGTGGCCGATCAAACCGACGGCGCCGATCGTGGTGGCGAGTGCCCAGGTCGGCGCTTCATCGATCGTGCTGAACGGCGGAACGACGAGGAGCGCAACGGTGAGTACGAGCAGTGCGACACCTACGCCGAGGGCGATGATCGATGATGACCAGACGCTTGGCTCTTCGCCGTAGGCCCGCACGATCTGGGCGGCGCTGGCGAGCCCGATCAGCATGACGCCAGCCCTCGCTGGTGACCAGCGCAGGCCCGCTTCGCGCAGCCGAGGCATGGCCGCCGCAGCCACGAACAGGCCGATGCCAGCCATGTAGAGCGCCAGCACTGGGAACAGCTTGTCGGCGGCCGAGCCGACGATGACCGCAACGACCAGGCCAAGCGAGGCGAGCATGAGCCCGGCGGCAAAGAACGGGCGGCTGAGCGTGATGGTGTCGTCGGTGCCTTCGGGCCCGGTGCGGCTCCCGCGTGTCTGCGCATCGAACTGGGCGGCTAGCACGACCAGCAGGTACACGGCGAGCAAGAGCCCGAACAGGTAGGTCGATTCCTTGATGGCGAAGCTGCACGCCAGCGTGAACGCCAGTCCCGCGGCCGTGATCGTGCGGGGGCGTCGCAGGTAGGCCAGGCCGAGCACCATGGCGAGCAGCGTTAGGAACACCATCTGGGCGTCTTCGCGGCCGAAGCGGCTGTAGTAGAGCATCGTCGGCGAGATCGTGAGCGCAACGGCTGAGGCGATCGTGCCTGCCCGCCCGAGTTCTCGGCGCATGAACCACGGCAAGCCGACAACGGCAGTTCCGGTCAGCGCGCTGAAGAGCCGAGCGACGGCCTCGGATTCGCCGAATAGTTCGTAGAAGCCAGCGGTGATGTAGAAGCGAAGCGGCCCGTGGTACACCGGGTCGTACTGCTCGTAGCCGCCGTTGCGGAACAACCAGCTCCACCACGCGTCGAGGCTCTCGTCGTGGTGCATTGCCCGCTCGCCGAGTTCCCAGAGCCGTAACGCAAGCGCCAGCGCGACGAGAGCGAGCACCACGGTTCCGGTGCGCGGGGCTCGGAAACCGCCGAGCATTGGCTCGCGAGGCGTAGATGTCTCGGTTGCGGTTGGCTTAGAGCTCGAAGACGATCCAGCCGGCGTGTCGATAAACGACATCTGCTGCCTCTTCCCAGAAAGCGATGTTCGGGTCCCAGCCGGGCGTGTCGGCGCCGACGACCAGGTAGTCGACATCGTAGATGTCGATCAGCTGCTCGTAGCCGTCACCTGCCTCGAGGATGACCCGTGAATGGTCTTTGCGGTCCGCCCAGTCGGCGATACCGAGGTCGAAGATCCAGCCGTCGCTGGCGGCGACGACGTCGCGGCCGCTCAGGGCGGGAACGGGATGCTGGTGCGACGACAGATAGCCGCCGGGCCAGCCGAGTTCGATGACGAACACCGAGTCGGTGTCGGTCGTGCGGGCCCACTCGCCGACGGCGACGCCGGCACTGTTCATGGCCGTCACCGGATAAGGAGCGGCAACACGATCGTTCGTGGCGACGACGTCGAGCGCCCCGGCCAGCGTCATCGACGCCACGACGGGCACCACGAGCAGGGCCGCTGGCGGGAAGCGGCGAACAAGCTTCACGAGCAATGCCGCGATCGGCAGCGCTCCGATGAGCAGTAGGAACACGAAGTAGTGGGTGTTGTTGCCGTTCCACGGGTGCGGCTTGATGGCGTTCGGTACGATGAACAGGAGCCAGACCGGCAAGATGCCGATGGCGACTCGGCGCGACAGCACACCCTTGACGGCCGATGCTGCGATCAGCAGCGGAATCCATAGCCCCAGGTTGCGAGCCCAGAAGGTGATCCATTCGCCGACCCGAGTCGAGGTCGAAACGCCGTCGGGCACGCCGCCGGGATAGGTGACCTGGCCGACCCAGTCGTACGGGATCTCAAGCGTGCTGCTGGGCGGCTGCAAGAACCGGACCATGGGGAGCGCGAGCACGACGGCGGGCACCATGAACCAGAGCCAGCGACGATCGAAGCGGGTCATCAGCCACCAGCAGCCAGCGAAGGCCAGTGGCACGCCGAAGGCGAAGAGGTTGAAGAACGGCGTCAGCCCGACCAGCACGCCGCAGAACACGAACGGCCGCATCGCCGAGTGGCCGGGGCGAGCATCGTCAGAGCCTGTCCGGTCGGTCGTGGTCCAGGCGGTGTAGAGCCAGCCGAGCACGAGCAGCACGATCGGGAACCCGATCAACGTCGGACGCTGGGGGAAGAAGTGGCCGACGATCGGGTTCTCCATCCACCAGCTGCCCTCGGACGGGCCCGGCGCGCGGGTGTAGGTGCGGGGGAGGCGAGGCCAGACGTCGACGGCGTCGTTGTTGACGTCGCGGAAGAACTCGATCCAGCCGAGCCCACCGAAGAACAGGAAGAGGCTGGTGCCGAGCAGCGAAACGGCCTGGCTACGGAAGACCCGCATGCCGACGCAGTACATGACTCCGGGGAAGGCAAAGATCGTGAATGCGCCCCCGAGTTCAAGCGAGCCTGGCAACGAGGCGCCGCCGGCCACGAGCATCGCCGAGAAGAAGTTCATGCCGGCGTGGTAGCCAATGTCGTTGCCAGCGGCGAGTGGCAAGTTGAGTGCGGTGTTGTCGGCGAACGCGAACGATGCCGTGTAGGTCAGGTGCGCTTGCCAGTCGCTGAATGACGCCAAGTGCCCGACGAGCACGCTTCCGTCAGAGGCGATCTCGTAGGCGTTCGCGAACATGCGTCCGGTCAGGATCCAGATCGGAACCAGCACGAGTAGCAGCAGGATCGGGTTCTCGCCGCTGCGTAGGGGAGCGGCGAGTCGGGTCGTAAGGTCTCGGACCTCGTCATCCCAGGCGTCAGCTCGACGCCAGCCGGTGAGCGATAGCCCGAGGACGAGCACGGCGGCAGCAGCGACAGCGGGTCCGCCGAACGTGAACAGTCTGGTGGTCACCATCCCGGACAAGGTGAACGCCACGATGCCGATGATCCAGCCGGCGAAGAAACGTTCTTCGAGGCGCATGGCAATGCCGCTGTGATGGGTCAAACCCATGCCGGCGACGATGCACGTCACAAAGATGGCAACGACAGCGACGGTCACAGGGTGAGCTTTGCAGACCCGAGCGGGCTTCTGGCTCCATCACCGCACAGAAATCTGTCGCGGATCTGACTGATCGACGGCGGCTGAGGGCGGCTCAGGGGAGGAAGCGGCCGCAGATGGGCCAAGGCTGGTTACCGCGCCGCGAGTAGAGCAGTCGGGCGCGAGCGTCTTGTTCGGCCGGAGGTGCGAGCGCTGGGTTGCCGTTGCCGCCCACGGTCTCCCAGGTATCCCAGGTGAACTGATAGGCGCCGTAGAACGTGTTGCCGGTGTCGATGTTGTAGGTCTCGGTCGATTCGCAGCGGCGCAGTGCCTGCCATTGCGCAGGCGTTGGGTCGACCCGGCCGCGTTGGCGGAACTCGGCATCGGCCTCGTCGTGGATGCGGGCAATCGAGATGTACCACGCCGCCTGCGGCATGCGCTCGGTGACACGGTTGAGCTTGCGGTTGAGTTCTTCGAGCTGGCGAGTTTCGTCGCTGATGTCGTCGGTCAGGGCCAAGACGTCGGAATCGGCCTCGCCGGCGAGGATGGCGTAGGTCTCGGCCGCTTGGTTCAGCCGCTCGGCCTGCTGAAGAAGGAGTGCATTGCGCCAGCTCAGCTCGCTGGCGGTCTCGGCGTGCAGCAGGTCGATGCCTTGGAGTGGGGGACCGATGCCGACATAGGCCGCGACCGCCATCTGGCGGGCGTCGGCTCGGGCCTGGTCGAGGGCTTCGCCGCGGGCGGGCCGGTTCAGGTCGAGGAAGTCGCGTTTGGTGCGCAGGGCGTTGATGGCGTCGAGTGCGTCGGCGAGTTCTCGGCGTAGACCATCAGCTTCTCGTTCGAGCGCGTCGAGTTCATTCTGGGCGAGGGCGAGATCGAAGAGTTGCGGATCGGTTGGCGCCGGTTGGGGGATCGCGGACGCTTCGTCGGTTGTCGTGCGTTCAGGTGCGCCAGAGGGCAGGTCGCTGGCTTCGGACGATGTCTGTGCGTCGACGCGCGCGGCACCCACTACGGAGCCGTCGCCAAGCAGGACGATGGCCAGCGCGGTGGTCAGGGCGAGCAGGAGTACTCGCTGAAACCCGGTCGGTCGCATGCGGGGACCAGTATCGCAGCGGATGTGTCCGTACCGAAAGGGCGCGCGGCAACCTTTTTCACTTCGGCACGGATTACCCCTTTTCAGCCAGCTCATTTAGTGCTAAAACTCAAAACGTGACTTACACGATGCGCCCCGACACGAATGACGTGACCGAAACGGCAGTTTCGGCCGAGTCAACCTCTGGTGATGCCTTCGGTGAGATCTCGGTATCGCTGCGGCGCCCGTCGTGGCAAGAAGCGGCCATGTGCAAAGGCAAGACAGAGATCTTCTTTGCAACCCCAGGCGAACGAGACGGCCGCCGCAAGCGGCGCGAAGCACTCGCTCGGGCGTACTGCGCCTGCTGTTCGGTCGTCGAAGAATGTCGTGAAGCTGGCCGCGACGGTCGCGAACACGGCCTCTGGGGCGGCGAAAACGACGAAGAGCGCGCGGGGGCTGGCTACGGTCCTCGTTCGCCACACCGCCGAGCTGTTGCCGCCGCCGCCCGCCAAGCCCGTGTCTCCGGACTCGAGGTGGCGTAAGCCCCTCGGCTGACGCCCTCCTGCCCATGAGTACCCAGCAAACCGAGTCATCCGAGGAGCTCATCGCGCTCGCAGATGCCGCCGAGCAACTTGGCGTCCACTACATGACCGCCTACCGGTACGTGCGCACAGGTCGCATGTATGCGGTCAAGCGCGGCGGCAAGTGGTGGGTCGAACAGAGCGCAATCGATGCTGCCCGAGACGAAGTCGGCGTACGCCGGTCCTCTTCGGGTGAGCCCCGCGAGATGCTCGTCGAGCCGTTCGAAGCCCGCCTCATTGCTGGCGATGTCGGCGGATGCTGGGATTTGGTCACGGACGCCTTGCGCGGGGGTGCCGCCCCGAGCGAAGTCCACCAGCGCCTCCTGCAACCGGCACTCGTGCATGTCGGCGAACGCTGGGCCAACGGCGAGCTTTCGATCGCCGCCGAACACCGAGCAACTGCCACGGCGAACCGTGTCATCGGTCAGCTCGGACCGCTCTTCCGCCATCCCGGACGTCGACGCGGCACCGTCGTAGTCGGGGCGGCGGCAGGTGACCCCCACGGACTGCCGTCGGCCATGGTCACCGACTTGCTCACTGATCGGCGTCTTGATGTCGTCGATCTGGGCGCGAATACACCGACCGAGTCATTCGTCGAAACGGCGAACGACGTCGACGACCTTGTTGGCGTTGGCGTGTGTCTCGTGCTCGATGTGCTCGCCGATCAAGCTGTCGAACAGCTCGCGGAGCTGCGCGAAGCACTTCCGTCGACGCTCCTGGTTGCTGGCGGCCCGGGCATCATCCGCCATCGCGAGCGTTTCCGGGATCTGGTTGACCAGGTCACCGAGTCGGCCGACGAAGTCTGCGACGCCTTCGAAGCAGCGGCTGCGGGTGGTAGCGCGGGCGACACCGGCGATCGCGCCGAAGAATCGGCTGTCGACGAGCCGACGCTCGTCACCGGAGGCGAGTGACTCGATGCCCGAGGGTCACACGATCCACCGCCTCGCTCGAGACCTCAACCGAACCTTCCGGGCCAAGCCCGTCGAGGCCTCGTCGCCCCAAGGCCGCTTCGAAGCCGGCGCGGCCCGTATCGATGGGCAGACGTGCACCGAGTTCGAGGCGTGGGGCAAGCACCTCTTCGCCACGTTCGACAGTGGCGACGTGTTGCATGTTCACCTCGGTCTGATCGGCAAGTTCCGCAAAACCAAAGGCGAGCCGGTCGGCGCAGTTCGGCTGCGCATGACCCATGGCGCAACCCACTGGGATCTTCGCGGCCCCATGGTCTGCACCGTCGGCGGCCCGGACCTGATCGAAGAAGCCACGGCGAAACTGGGTCCTGACCCGCTGCGCAAAGACGGCGACGTCGACGAGTTCATCGCCCGTATGCGCCGCAAGCGGATCGCGATCGGTGCGGCACTGCTCGACCAATCCGTCGTCGCCGGCATCGGCAACGTGTACCGAGCCGAGTTCTTGTTCATCCTGGGCATCGATCCGCGAACGCCTGCGAACCAGGTCGAAGAAGACGACCTGCGCCTGATCTGGAACCTTGCGGTCGAGCAGCTGCGTCTCGGCGTGCGACTCAACCGGATCGTGACCGTCGATCCGAGCGATATCGGCGCACCCGACGCAAAGTCGATTCCGAAGGGCGAACGGCTTTACGTCTACAAACGCCAAGGCGCGCCCTGTCGCACCTGCACGAACCCGATCGAGCAGTTCGAAGTCGCAGGCCGCAAAATGTGGGAGTGCACGACATGCCAGTAGTCACCGACAGCAACTCAGGAGAAGCGCCGTACGACGCGATCTTGTTCGTTAGCTTCGGTGGCCCCGAAGGTCCTGACGAGGTCATTCCGTTCCTCGAACGAGTGACGGCCGGACGCAACATTCCGGCCGAGCGATTGAAGCTGGTCGGGCAGCACTACTTCGACCGTGGCGGCGTCAGCCCGATCAACGAACTGTGTCGGGACATGATCGGCCGCCTCGAATCAGCCCTCGCTGCCGCCGACGTCGATCTTCCGATCTACTGGGGCAACCGCAACTCGGAGCCGTTTCTCGCCGACACGCTGCAGACGATGGCCGACGACGGCGTGACGCGTGCGATGGCGTTCGTCACCTCGGCCTACAGCTCCTACAGCGGCTGTCGTCAGTACCGAGAGAACATCGCGGCGGCACTCGACACTGTGGACGGGAGTGCTCCGGTCGTCGACAAGATGCGGGTCTACTTCAACCATCCCGGGTTCATCGATCCGCTGGTCGACGGTTTGACCGAAGCGCTGACCGGTCTTGACGAATCCCGCACGCACGTGTTCTTCACGGCCCACAGCATCCCGATGTCGATGGCGTCGAACTCGTTCTACGTCGACCAGCTCAACAACGCGGTGCAACTCGTCGGTGAACGCATCGACGCCCTTGCTGCTGGTCGGACCGGATCCGAGCTGGTCTGGCAAAGCCGAAGCGGCCCGCCGACCATGCCATGGCTCGAACCCGACATCGTCGATGCGATCAACGACGTCGACGGCGATGCAATCGACAACGTCATCGTCGTCCCGATCGGCTTCGTGAGCGATCACATGGAGGTCCTGCAGGACCTCGACACCGACGCAGCACGGGCTGCTGACGAGCAGGGATTCGAGTTCCGCCGCGTCGAAACCTCGGGCACCGACCCTCGCTTCATCGACATGATCGTCGAACTCGTCCGTGAACGGCTCGAGGGCGTCACCCCCGTGGCGCTCGGCGACCTCGGGCTGGTTCCTGAGCAGTGCGGCGAGACCTGTTGCCCTCGGCCGCAGCGTCCACCGGCTCGACCCGGTGCCAAGAGCGGCCGACCAGGCCGCCCTGCCTGACAGTCCTCGGCGGCGACGCAGTACGATCATCCAATGACACGACCACTGGTCGACACATTTGGCAGGGTGCACAAGGATCTGCGGATCTCGGTCACGGACCGCTGCAACTTCCGCTGCACGTACTGCATGCCCGAAGAAGGACTCGAGTGGCTGAGCCGCGACGAGATCCTCACGTTCGAAGAGATCGAACGCCTCGCCCGCGTCATGGTCGAACAGTTCGGTGTCAACAGCATCCGCCTGACCGGCGGTGAACCGCTGGTGCGCGCCAACCTCGACGAGCTCGTGCGGCTGCTCGCAGCCCTCGACACCGACGTCGCGATGACGACGAACGGGTCCACGCTGCGTCGCCACGCCCAAGGCCTCAAAGACGCCGGCCTCAAGCGCATCAACATTTCGCTCGACTCGCTCGATCGTGAACGCTTCCTCGAACTGACCCGCCGCGACGAGCTCGACACCGTGCTCGACGGCATCCAAGCAGCGGTCGAGGCTGGGTTCGACCCGGTCAAGATCAACTGTGTGGTCATGCGGGGGATCAACGACGACGAGATCGTCGACTTCGCCCGCTTCGGCCGCGACAACGGCGTGCGAGTCCGGTTCATCGAATGGATGCCACTCGACGCCGACCAGAGCTGGTCGAACGATCGGGTCATGAGCCAGCAAGAGATCGTTGACCAGATCAACGAAGTCTTTCCGCTCGAACCGGTGCAGCGCGGCCATGAGCCAGCGCAGCGATTCCGTTACCTCGACGGCCAAGGCCAGGTCGGCGTGATCGCCAGTGTGACCCAGGCGTTCTGCGGTAACTGCGATCGCGTGCGGCTCACCGCCGAGGGCCAGCTCCGCAACTGCCTGTTCGCCGTCGACGAGTTCGACCTCCGCACGCTGTTGCGCAACGGCGGTTCCGACGACGACATCGCAGCCGAGATCGCACGCGGCGTCACCGCCAAGTGGGCGGGACACCAGATCGGCCAGGTGCACTTCATCCGTCCGAATCGCTCGATGAGCCAAATCGGTGGCTGACGGCACGCCGGAGCACGGCTTTACCCATCTCGACGCGCAGGGCCGGGCCCGCATGGTCGACGTCACGCCCAAAGAGCCAACCCAGCGACGTGCCGTTGCTCGGGCCCGAGTCGAGATGCAGCCTGAGACGGCGGCTGCGATTGCGACCGGCGAGGTCGCCAAGGGCGATGTGCTGGCCGTCGCTCGCATCGCTGGTATCCAAGGCGCCAAGCGCACGAGCGATCTGATCCCGCTCTGCCACCCGATCATGATCGGTGCGGCGAGCGTCGAGTTCGAGGTCGGCGATTCGTGGATCGATGTCGAGGCGGTGGTCGACACGTTCGGCCCGACCGGCGTCGAAATGGAAGCACTCACCGCCTGCTCGGCTGCGGCGCTGACGATCTACGACATGTGCAAGGCACGCGACCGCGGCATGACCGTCACCGGGCTCGGTCTGTGGCACAAGTCGGGCGGTCGCTCTGGAGCGTGGCGTCGCGACAGCTGACGCCAACATGTCGAAGCCATGAAGCGCGCCGCTTGATCGCGCCTCAGGTGTATCGCCCACGTCGTGTGCAATGAAACGCTGGGTTCAGGCCGTTTGAGGAACTTCGCCGCGCGAGTTGCGATTGCCCATTCCGCCGACTAGAAACTCATGCCGTAATCATTTCGCAACATTCGACACGTGGTGCCCACGGTGCTGATGTGACAAAAGGTGACAAATCCACCGATTGTCATGCGCCGAGTGCAACCATGTCCTCTTGGAAGTCCTCTGATCTCAATTGACGTACGTGGTTCTTGTCATCCTCATCGCTCTGTGGGCCGTAGTTCTGGTCCCGCCGTACCTGAAAGATCGCCGCGCATCGACCCGGGCGTTCCGGACATCTCAGAGCGGCTCGCTTCCGGTCATGAATGCGGCCCAGCGCTTCACGCCGCTGCAGAACGCTGGCCCCGCCGTTCGCTCGTCGGTCCCCCAGGCCATGAGCGGCCCGGCCGTTGCGCCCGTGAGCGCCGCCATGCAGAGCGCCGTCGGTGGACCCTCGAACGTCGTCCCCCTGCATCCACTCGCCGTTGACGAACCTTCGCTCTATGCGCCTCGTGGCGATGAGAGCACCATTCAGGCCGCTTGGGAAGGCCCCCGTCACCGTCGTGCTGCGGTTCCTTCGACCACTTCCGCTGCTCGCGAGCGCCGCCGCCACGTGCTGCTGGCCTTGACTGGCGCCGCGTTCGTCACGCTCCTGCTGGCGCTCACGCTCGGTGGCGCCTGGGTTGCCACCCACGTAGCCATCGATGCCGCACTGGTTGGCTATGTGGTACTGCTCGTTCGTTTCCGCCAGCTTGCGGCGGAGCGACGCACCAAGGTCGAGCCGATCCGTCCTCCAGTCAACGAGGTCGCCCCCGCAACCTTGCAGGCCGCGCCTGCATACCTGCTGCGCTCCGGCACCTGATCGACACCTCAATCTCTCTTCCTCCGGGCGGCTGGTGAGCCGAACTCGGGTGAGATGTCCTCACGGCTAACGTGACGGCGTGATCCGAACTGCTTGGGCGCTTCTTGTTGCAGTAGCGCTGTTTGCAGCCAGCTGCTCATCCACCGCCACGGTCGAGCCTGCGCTCGACGCGGCCGAGAGCGCCACAGACGGCGCGGCAGAGCCAACGCCCGCACCTACGGCTGCAGCTACCGCTGATCCGACGCCGACGGCGCCTCCGGAGCCCACAGCGGCTCCTACGCCCACCGTGGCCGCTGCGGGTGAAACCTTTGCCGGAGCGCCTTCCTCGGACTTCGTGGAGCCCTCGTGGTGGGCCGACACCCCGTTCGGGGTCCTCGCGCACCCCGGCGCGCGGGCCCACCGCCAGCGGGGG
>CAZEMU010000006.1:36735-62384 GCA_964513315.1 uncultured Acidimicrobiaceae bacterium
GGGCCGCCGGGGGGGTGGGCCCCCCCCGGGTGGGGGGCGCGGGCGGCGGCGGGCGCGCGCGACAACGGCATGCGGGTCATCATCCGCAACAACACCGCGCCAGGCGGCCAGATTCAGTTCCGGCTCGTCGTCGAGGCCGGCAGTGTGCACGAAGCGCCCGACGCACTCGGGTCGGCGCACTTCCTTGAACACATGATGTTCAACGGCACCGAGCAGTTCCCGGGCAACGAGCTGATTCCGGTGTTGGAGAGCTTCGGCGCCGGGTTCGGGCCCGATGTCAACGCGTACACCTCGTTCTCCGAGACCGTGTACAAGCTGACGATCCCGGCCGACAGCGACAACATCGACTTGGCACTCGACGTGTTGGCCGAGTGGGCGAGCGCGGCGACGATCACGCCCGAAGCGGTCGACGCCGAACGAGGTGTCGTCCGCGAGGAGTATCGACGCAGCGAAGAGTCTGCATCTGGCCGCGTCGCCGACATCACCCGCGAGGTGCTGTTTGGCGGAACGAACCGGCTGGGCCGAGACCCGATTGGCACGCTCGAGAGCATCAACACGCTCACTGCCGACCAGCTGCGGGCGTACTACGACCGGTGGTACCGGCCCGACAATATGACCCTGATCATGGTGGGCGATCTTGGCAACGAGGTCACACAGTTCGAGCGGATCGCAGCCCGATTTGCTGGTCTCCCCGCAGACGGAGCGACGCCGCCCCAGCCGGAGCAGACCGGTGCGATCGGTTTTGCAGAACCGGTCTACGACGTCATTACCGACCCCGAGCTCACGCGCAGCGACGTGTCCGTTGCGTGGCGCATCGCCGAACCGTCAGTTGCGACTCGCGCCGACCTGCGGACCGAGTACCTGCGTCGCGTCGCCCAGACGATCCTCGACGTGCGCCTGTTCGAGGCGACCCAGCGAGGCGATGGTGTGTTCCTCAACTCCGGTTTGCGGGCCCGCCGCGTGACACCAGATCTCGTGGTGGTTGTCGCCGAGGCCTCGGCTGCGGCCGAAGACATCGATGTCGCGTTCGCCGATCTCCTGGTGCGCCTCGAAGAAATGCGTCAGCACCCGGTGAGCGCCGCCGAACTGGACCGGGCGATCGAGCGCCTGCGCACGCCAGCCGAGCAGGCCGTGGCCGAAGCAGGCAGCCGCCAGGATCGAGATATCGCCGACGGTCTGGTGCAGTACTCGTTGGGCCGTGACCGCTACATCGAGCCGGACGAACGCTTCGAGGCGACGATCGACGTGCTCGACTCGATCGGCCCCGGCGACATCCAGCTGTTCTTCGACAACCTGCTCGCGGGTGAGCCGTACGCGTTCGTCACAGGCCCGGCAAGTGAGTCGACGGTGCTGCCCGAACCCGAAACGCTCGCCGCCACCTATGACGAGACGATCGGTTTCGTGGTCCCCGCGCCGGCCGACGACGAGCCGCTTCCCGACACATTGGTCGAGCGTCCCGAAGCCAGCGCCGTCGTCGATCGCACCACGATTCCTGAACTGTCCGCCGTGGTCGTCACGTACGAGAACGGCGCTCGCCTGGCGTTCCGCCCCAGCCAGATCGTCGAGAACCGCGTCGAGTTCCAAGGCTGGAGCCGGGGCGGCATGTTCTACGAAGACGCCGACGTGGCGCCGATCCTGGGCCGGGCCGGTTCGATGATCTTGTCGAGCGGGTTCGAATCGGTCGACAGCGTGGCGCTCGACCGGATCTTGGCGGACCGCATCGTGTCGCTGAACGCATGGGTCGGCCGAGCTGAAGACACCCTCGAGGGCGAAGCGGCCGTGGCCGATCTCGAGACGCTGTTCCAGCTGATCCATCTGCAGATGACCGAAACCACGATCGACGAGCTGGCCGTACGCCGCTTCGACGAAGGGTGGCGTCCGATCGTCGAGAACCCGGCGTCGATCCCCGAGGTTGCTGCTGATCTTGAGCTGTGGCGTCTCCGCTACGGCGACAGCCCCTGGTTCCGTCTGATCCCGACACTCGACGACATCAACAACCTCGACGTCGATGCCCAGCTCGCGGCGTGGCAGCGCCGCTTCGCCGATGCTGGCGACTTCGTGTTCGTATTCGTTGGCGACGCCGACGCCGAAGCGGTTATCGATCTCGGCGCTCGCTACATCGGCACACTGCCCTCGACGGGCGTGGTCGAGGAGCCCCTCGATCGTGATCCCGGCATCCCCGAAGAGAACCTCGTGGCAACGGTGCCAGCGGGTGTTGGCGATCAGGGGCGGCTGCGCATCAACTGGGAATCGCCGTATCCGTTCACGATCCAGGCCGAAGTCGAAGCCCGTGTACTCGAAGTCGTGGTCGATGCCCGGTTGCGAGACCTCATTCGCGAACAGCTCGGGGCGAGCTACGCCCCGAGCGCGGCCATCTCGGTGCTCAGCGAGCCGAAGCCGTGGGTCGACACGATCATCGAACTGAACGGCGATCCGGATCGGCTCGAAGAGATCTCGGTCGTCATCCGTGACGAGCTCGCTCGCATCCGGGCTGGCGACGTCGACCAGCAGTACGTCGACCTCGCTATCGATCAGTTGTCCGAGGATTGGCGGTTCTTCTCGAACCCGAACTGGATCAGCTTCTTGACGTTTGCGCTGGCGAACCCGGATCGCGGTCCTGGCGAGTTCAGGCTTCGAACCGATATCGCCCGCTCGCTGACCATCGAGGATCTGGCCCGAGCCGCCCAGGTGATCTTCCCCGAGTCTCGCTCGGTCGAAGTCCGCATGGTGCCTATCGACGGCTGAGCTCAGCGCTGGCGTGTGAGCGAACTCGGCGGTTGTGCGGGTCGAGACAGAAGTATGTTTATTGGCATGACTCGTCTTGGCGGCTTGTTGCTTGCTCTCGTTCTTGTGCTCGCAGCGTGCGGGGGTGGCAGCGACCCGGTCGCAGCAGAACCCGAACCTGCTGCTACCGAGCCGGAACCGCCAGCTACCCCCGAGCCAACAGTGGAGCCGACGGCGGAACCGACTGTCGAGCCGACCGCGGTGCCGACCGCTGACGCCGCCCCAGACAGCCTGCGAGCCGAAAGCGTCGACCAGGTGCTCGACGTCGTGTTGGACACCATCAACGGCGACCGGGAGCTGTCTGAGGCTGATTACGAGTCGTTCTTTGCGCCGTCGTTCCGCGGCCTGGTGCCCTACGTAGCTTTCGGCGACGTCAACGCTCAGCTCAGCCCGTTGGCGCCGTGGACACTCGTCGAACCGCTGCTCCAGGCCCCGAGCGCAGCGAGGTTTCTCGTTGAGAGCGTGGCGGGCGACCGATTCAGCGTTGACATCCGCATCACCGACGAGGGCGTCACCGACCTGTTGCTGCAACCGTGGACTGAACCGCCGAGCAACCTCGACGAAGCCCTCACGTTGCTCGAAGACTCAGGCGAGTTCGCCTACCTGATCGCCGAGATCACGCCCGACAACGAGTGCCGCCGCATCGAAGAACGCGACGCAGATCGGCCTATGCCCCTCGGGTCCGTCTTCAAGCTCTTGGTGCTCGGTGCCGTGGTTGACGAGGTCGAGGCTGGCCGCATCTCCTGGGACGACCCGGTGACGATCCAAGACGAGCTCGACAGCTACCCGAGCGGTGTCACCCAAGATGTGCCTGCCGGCGAGACCATGACGGTCCAAGAGCTTGCGGGCGAGATGATCTCGATCTCGGACAATACGGCGACCGATCACTTGCTGCACCTGGTGGGTCGAGACACGGTCGAGGCCGCGCAAGCTGCATGGGGGATCGAGGACCCCAGCCGCAACCAGCCGTTCTTGTCGACGAAGGAGCTCTTCCAAATCAAGCTCGACCCGGAGCTGCGAGACCGCTACCTCGCCGCAGATGTCGACGAACGCCGCAGCATCTTGAGCGAACTCGAGAGTGTTCCGCTGGTACCACTCGAGGAACTTGGCACCGACTGGTCGGCCCCGATCGAGATCGAGACCCTGGAGTGGTTCGCCACGCCCGACGACATTTGCCGTGTACTCGCTCGGTTGGCCCTCGATGCCGAAGCCCGGGCGATCCTTGAACTGGAGCCGGGACCGCTGCCGCCGGATCCTGAGCGATGGGCCCGAGTCGGGTTCAAGGGCGGGAGCGAACCCGGAGTGCTTGCGGCCGCGTATCTGCTGACCGACACCGACGGTCGCACATTCACGCTGACCACAGCCGTGTGGAACACCGATCGTGTGCTCGACGGGTTCGCACTCGGCGGCGCGTTAACCGAGCTGCTTGACGGCTTCGAACCGAGTTAGCCAACTTCGCTGGGACCGCACGACCGCAGAGTTGAACCCAGCGTTTGCGAGCTTGCGAGCAAAGGCGGACTACCCGGCGAGAATCTGGGCGACGGCGTGGATCACGAGGCCGACGAGGCCGCCGACCACGGTGCCGTTGATGCGGATGTACTGCAGGTCGCGCCCGACCTGTAGCTCGATGCGGTCGCTCGTTTCGTCGGCGTCCCAGCCCTCGACGGTCGTAGCGATCAGGTCGGCGATCTCGGTGCGGCTTTCGCCCGCGAGATGCACGACGGCACCGACGATCCAGTCGTTGACCTTGGCCCGCAATACAGGGTCAGCCTGCAGCGACTCGCCCAAGCTGAGTGCGGTCGCATGCAGCCGGATGCGCAGCTCACTTGTTGGGTCCTCGGCCGCAAGGAGCAGCGACTGCTTGATGTTGCCCCACAGGTTCGAGGTCCAGTCCCGCGTGGCCGGGTGGGCAAGCAGCTCAGCCTTGAGCGCATGGGCCCGTTCACGAAGCTCGGGGCTTTCGCGCAAGCGGTCGATCAGCACGTCGATGCGGCCATCGAGGTTCGCGCGGAACTCGTGGTTCGGATCCGCAGTCACGTCATCGATGAAGCTATTGATCGCCCGGTAGATCTTCTCGAACACGCGGTCATCGACCGGCTCGGGAACCCACCACGGCGACTCGCTGGCCAGGCGCTTGCGCATCACGTGGCGGTTGTCGTGCAAGACGCTCTTCAACCCGGTCAGGCCTGCGTCGAACACGGCGTGATGATGGCCGCCCTCGACCGCAAACTCGAGTGCCCGAGCCGCGAGCGGTGTCGGTTCGAACTCGTCGACCCGCTTCTGCACGTAGCCCTCGACGGTGCCTTGGATTTCGTCGTCCTTGAGCATCTCGATCGCGGCGCCAATGACGGTGCCGGCTTGGTCACCGACCTTGCGAGCATTGCCGGGGGTGACGAGCCAGTCGCCGAGGCGACCAGCGAGGTCCGTGGAACCGAGGCGGTCTGCGAGGACCTCGGGCTGCAAGAAGTTGTCCTGCACGAAGTCGCCGAGCGCTCGGCCGATCTGGTCCTTGCGCTTCGGGATGATGGCGGTGTGGGGGATCGGCAGCGCGAGCGGGTGGCGGAACAGTGCCGTCACGGCGAACCAGTCGGCGACACCGCCGACCATGGCGGCCTCGGCGGCTGCTTCGGCGTAGCCGGCCCAACCTTCGCCGTCGGTCAGGATCAGCAGCAGGATGAAGGCGATTGTCGCGGCGATGAGCAGGCCGGTGGCCCGAGCCTTGTGGAAGCGCAGCTCGCGACGCTTTTCTTCGTCGGTGCCGTCAGACGTACCGAAGCCCGAGATCGAAGTTGGCGCGGACACCTTCGACGGATCGGCGTCGGAAGCGGTAGTGCTGGGGGCAGAAGTCTTGGTGTTCACGGTGTGGGTGTCCCGGTGGGGGCCGGAAGAGTCAACGGGTTCTCGACAGCGCTATTCCGCGCTGCGGCCGGACTCTGGCTATTCGGCGTTGATGAGGTGGTTGGCCGCCATGGTGAAGTAGTCGACCATCTGGGTGCGTGCGGCGAGATCAAGTGGGGCTCCATCGACCGTTGCGCGATTGACTGCGACGGTCATGTGCTGCAGCCAGGCATCTCGTTCGGTCTGGGTGATGCGGAACGACACGTGGCGCATGCGGAGCCGGGGGTGGCCTTTGGCATCGCTGTAGGTCGTGGGCCCGCCCCAGTACTGGGCCAGGAAATAGGCGAGAGCTTCCTTGCCGGGTTCGAGGTCTTCGGGATACATCGGGCGCATCGATGCGTCGGCTTCGACGCCCTCGTAGAAGTGATCGACGAGCGTGACGAAGAAGTCCATGCCACCGACGTGATCGAACATCGTGGTTGGCTCGCTCATGCTGCACTCCTGACCGTCATCGCTACCTGGCGGGCGATGGCAAAGGCCGTCTCGGGTCGGCTGGCGGACCCGGCAACGATTGCGTAGCCGTCGCCATCGACCTCGAAGAAGATATCGATGCTGTCGATACCTCGGTTGTTTCGGAACGTGAACGAATGCAGCGTGAGACCGTCGATGGTTTCGGTCGTCACCGGTGACGCCGACGAGATCGACGCGGCGATGTCTCGGGCGCTCTGCGCGACCGTCACGGTGCCGGTCCGTAGCTCTGACGGGGTGGTGTCGACGTTCAGGTACATGTCGTCGGCGATGAACTGGCTGCGGAAGCCGTAACCCACGTCGACGTCGCCTCGGACCACCGACCAACCTTCGGGGAAATAGGCCTGGAAGTAGGTTCCGTTGAAGCTGACGAGGCGATCGGTCGGCGTTGGTTCTTCGTCGGGCTCGATGTCGGCGGGGTCGGGCGTGACGTCGGTCGGCAGTTCCTCTTCGGTCACCGCGTCGGGCTCTGCGGTCGGGACGGGCGTGAGCGGCGGAAGCGACGTGTCGACCGGCCCGGTCGGCTCGGTGACCGTCTCGCGAGGGGTGGTGTCGCCGAACAGGCTGTTCACGCCGAACCAACCAGCGGCTCCGAGCAGCATGATTGCGCCGAGCACGGCGGCGACCTTGAGGAGACCGTCGTTGCTTCGAGATGGGCTCGTGGGTGTGGTCGGAACGTCGAACAGCGCGGGCTGAGCTTGCGCGGCTGTCTCAACGGGAGTCGGCGCGCGGTTGGGCCGGTCGAACTCGACGGTTTGGGTCGGCACGGCGGGAACCATCGGTGGCGCTGGCGGCGTCGTCACCGTCATCTCGGCCGGAGCGGGCGGCCGCCAGTTCGGGCCGGCCTGGCGAGCGTCGAGCAGGTTGGTGCGGAACTGGGCTGCCGTCGGCGGCCGGTCCATCGGCTCTTTGGCCATCGCTTGTTCGATGACTCGCATGACCGGTGCAGGAACGCCGTCGATGACAGCGGCGGCATCGCTGCGGATGCGTCCGATCGTGGCCCAGATGTTGGCGCTGTCGGAGAAGGCGGGCGCACCGGCGAGGAGTGCGTAGAGCATTGCGCCGAGGGCGTACACGTCGCTTTGGGCGCTGGCCTCGTTCTCTTCAAGTAGCTCGGGTGCGGCATAGAGCGGCGTTGTCGCACCGATGGTCGCCGACGTGATCCCGGCGTCGAGGACACGAGCGATGCCGAAGTCGGTGACGACGATCGAATCGTCGTCGGAGCGCAGCAGGTTGCCGGGCTTGAGGTCGCGGTGGAGCACCCCGCGCCGGTGGGCGAAGTCGATCGCGTCGGCTGCCGTGGCGACGTCGTCGATGGCCTGGTCGAGATCGAACGCACCGTCACGGTCAAGCTCATCAGCCAGGCTTCCTCGTTGCATGAGCGGCATGACGAGATACGGCTCGCCGGCGGCCGAGACACCGGTGCTGTGCACGTTGATGATGTTGGCGTGCTCTTGCAGGCGCTCTGCTGCGGACTGCTCGCGCTCGAATCGGCGGGCAACCTCGGTGCCTCGGATGCCGCGCAGCACTTTGACCGCAACGGGCGTGCCCGTGGCGTCTTCTGCTTGGTAGACGAGCGCGCTTCCACCCGACGCGATCAGCTCGGCGTCGCCGATTCCGCTGATACCGAGATCTGTCATGGTCCGCCGAGGTCGTCCGTCATGGTTCCACCATCTTGGACGCCCGAGCGGCCCATGGTGTCGCGCCAGGCGGCAGGGAGTGTGTTACCCGCGACGCTTCGCTTCGGCCTCGCGTAGATCGTCGACGCGCAGATGGTCGCCGGGCGTCGTGCGGTGCACGGCACGAAACAGCAAATGGACGCCGACGGGAAGCGTCAGCACCAGGCCAACGGCTGCGACGCCAAGGTGCAGTGCAGCGGTGCCGCCCATCTCTAGTGCGGCGCCGATCGCGATGACCAAGAAGGCCACCGGGCTGGCCTTGCCAGCGGCATGAAATCGGGCGTAGGGGCTGTCGAACCGCACGAGTCCGATGCCGGCGATCACGTTGATGGCAGCGCCGACCAAGATGATGATTCCGGGGATCAGGCTCATGACAACTCCGCCTCGTGCTCGACGAATCGACTGACCGCAACGGTGGCGGTGAAGCCGATGATGGCGATAACAACCAGCAGGTCGAGCCAGGCTCGTTCGCCCGTCTCGGCTGCATGGATTGCGATGGCGCCCATGAGCGAGATCAGGGCAACGTCGAGGGCAGCGATACGTCCGGCCAGCGTGGGGCCGACGACCAGGCGCCAGACGGCGCAGGCGGCCGTGATGCCACAGGCAATGAGGGCAATGGTCGCGATCATCGGGCTGCCTTTCGCTTGTCGCTGGCGGTGAGTGCGCTGGTGTTCGGCCGGAACGGAAGGGCTTCGTCGGCGAGTTCGGCGACCTGCTCGACGTGCCGGCGGACCTCGTCGATCTGATCGGCGTGCAAGACGTGCAGATACAAGGTGCCGTTGTCTGGGTCGGCGTCGACGACCGCAGTGCCTGGCGTCAGCGTCACCGCACAGACCATGAGGAGCAAGTGTCGACGGGCCGATGCGGGCAGCTCGACGGCGATGATGGCCTCGTCGACGCGGTCCTCGGGGGTCAGCACCGAGCTGGCGACGCTGATGGTGGAGCGCACGAGGTCGACGAAAACGATGCCGCCGAGACGCAGCAGCGGAAGCAGGCGCACACCACCGCGGCACTCGCCTCCGATCCCTGCGCCGAGCACAATCGCGGCGATCACGGTGCCGCTGGCGAGGTTGGCGATCGAGAAGCTGCCCCAGAGGGCGCACCACGCGGCGACGAGCAGTACGCCCGTGAGCACGTGGCGGATACGAATCTGCGGCTTCATGGCGTCACCGTCCCGAGGACTTCGTTGATGTATTCGGTGGGTTCGAGTAGCTCATTGGCAGCTCGCTCGCTGAGGTCCCAAAGGGGCCCGGCGAGCGATGCGATCACGAGGGTTGCAGCGACACCGATGCCGGTCGCTCCGATCAGCAGCCGTCGGCGAGGTTCGGTCACCGGTGCGGCGGGGCCGCCGGGCGGGCTTCCCCAGAACACGCCCATCCAGATCTTGACCATGGACAGCAACGTCAGTGCGCTGACGAGGAGGGCGACGACGACGATCGGGATCGATGATCCGTCGATGCCGGCATCGATCAGAGCGAACTTTGCGACGAATCCCGAGAACGGCGGCAGCCCGGCCAGGCTCAACGCCGGTATGGCGAACAGCACCGCGAGCACGGGGCGGCGGACCGCAAGCCCGCCGTTCTCCGACAAGCGCGACGTGCCGGTCTCTTCTTCGATCAAGCCACCGGTCAGGAACAGCACGGTCTTGACCGGGATGTGGTGCACGAAGAAGATCACGGCGCCGGCGATGCCCGCAACCGAGAACAGGCCGAGGCCCATCAGCATGTAGCCGATCTGGCTGACGATGTGGAACGACAGGATTCGTTTGACGTCGTTCTGGGCGAGTGCTCCGGCGACGCCGATCAGCATCGTGGCACCGGCCACGATGAGAATCACCGGCTGGAGTGCTTCCATGTCGGTCAGGGTGTGGAAGCGCACGAGCACGTAGACGCCGACCTTGGTGAGGAGGCCAGCGAACACCGCGGTGACGGTGGTTGGTGCGGTCGGGTAGCTGTCCGGAAGCCACGAGAAGAGCGGGAACGCCGCTGCCTTGGTGCCGAAGACCACCAGGAACCACAGTCCGATGCCGACGCGCACGGGCTCGTCGAGGTCAGGAAGTCGTTCTGCGAGCAACGCCATGTTGACGGTGCCCGTCGACCGGTAGACGACGGCGACACCGATGAGGAACAGCGCCGAGGCGAACAGGTTCATCACGACGTAGCTCATGCCCGAGCGGACCTGGGCGGCCTCGCCCCGGTGGGTGAGCAGCACATAGCTGGCGACGAGGATCAGCTCGAACGCCACGAAGAGCGTGAAGAGATCGCCGGTGAGCATCGAGAGGGCGACGCCGCTCGTCAGCACGAGTAGCAACGGGCCGGCGAGCTCGGGATCGGCGGCCCAGGGCGTGCGGCGCTGACCGAGCGCGAACACTTCGACGACCAGGATCGTGGCGATCGCGACGATCAGTACGAGCGACGCGAACAGGTCGGCGATGAGCACGATCCCGAGATCAGGGGCCCATCCGCCCAGCCGCACGGCGGTCGTGCCGTCGCTGATCGTGCGGGACAGCAGCACACCGGCGAGCACGGTCTCGGCACCGAGTGCACCGAGCGTCACGATGTCGCGTTGGCGAGGCAGCTTGCGCAGCGCCAGCGTGAGACCGGCGGCCGCGATCGGCAGGGCGACGAGTAGCCCGATGAGGGTTTCGGTGCTCATGGCGACTCTGCCGCTTCTGCTTCGGCGATTGCGCTGATGGCGCGATCTTCGAGGTCATCCTCGACGAGGTCATCGCCGGTGAGCTCGTGTTGGCGGCGAGCCAGGGCGAGCAGGAACAGCGTGAGGCCGAACGAGATCACGATCGCCGTGAGCGCGAGTGCCTGAGGAAGCGGGTTCGCCATCTCGGCGCTGGTAGCGCGGTCGGCGAGCGGCGGGTCGCCAGATGGGCCGCCTGACGCGAGCAGCGACAGCACGGCCGCGTGGCCAAGCAGGGCGAAGCCGAGAACGATCCGGCTGAGTGACCGGGCGGTAATCAGGTGGACGCCGAACCCGACGAGTCCGGCGATGGCGAAGACCAGGGCGAGGCTCATTGTGCGCCCCCAGTCGCAGCGGGCGTGTCGATGGCGATGTCATCGGTACCCAAGCCGTCAAGGACAGCATCGACGAGTCCGACGACGATGAGCACGACGCCGATGTCGAAGATGGCGGCCGTGCCGGTCTTGACCTTGCCCAGCAACGGAAGTTCGCCGGACCAGACGACCATGTCGAGCATGCCGCCACCGATCGCAGCGGGCACGAGTGCGACGGCGGCGGCGACGATGATGCCGGCAGCCATCAGCTTGCTTCCGTTGACCGGCTTGTAGAGCCCGGCGACGGTGCGAAGCGACAGCACGGCGCCGAGCACGAGTCCTGCCGAGAAGCCGCCACCGGGCTGGTTATGGCCTGCGAAGAAGAGGTAGGCGGCGACGACGACGGCGAGCGGGGTCACCGCTCGCACGCCAACGGCGACGATGGGGGAGTGCACCGAGATCATGCGCGGACCTCCTCACGGGTCGGGGGTGAAATAGGTGTCTTGGGTGTCACCAAGGCAGGTCGTCCGAGCGCAATCACGCCGAGTGCAGCGACGGCGAGCACGACGATTTCGCCGAAGGTATCGAGTGCCCGCACATCGGTGAGGATCACGTTGACGATGTTGTTGCCGCCGCCCTCTTCGACAGCTTCGATAACGAGTCGCTCGGTCGGGGGCGCAGTCGCGCTCGATGCAGCGCCTTCGGCCGCGATCAGCGCTGCCGCAACGCCCGCCGCGCACAGCCCTGCGACGACGGCTCGGATCTGCTGCCAGCGAGCGCCAGTAACGGGGAAGCTGCGCCGCAATCGGCCCAGGCCGATCACGAAGCCGACGACGACGACCGTCTCGACCAGCAGCTGCGTGAGCACCAGGTCGGGGGCTCCTTGGACGACGAACAGGCCAGTCACGGCCAAGCCGACGACGCCGAGCGCGAGCGCTGCGCCGATGCGTGAGTCGACTCGGGTGCATCCCCATGCGGCCAGAACGGTGGCGATGGCAAGTGCGAACTGTCCGGGGCCGTCCGCGAGCGGAAGCTCGCCAACCGAGTCGAGCGCGGGGCGCACGAAGATCAGGCTCGCAGCCGCGATGACGAACGCCATGGTGACCACGTAGACGGGCAGCGAGCCGTGCTGGCCTCGGGCCGTAATCCGTCGAGCAATGACGAGGGTCTCGTCGAGCAGTCCGTCGGCAGCGTTGGCGCCGACCGTACGAGGCACGTCGAGCAGCATGCGGCTGCGGGCGAAGCCGAGGGCGGCGCCGCCCACAACGATGCCGACCGACACGAAGAACGCTGTCGTCGCTCCCGGCCAGTTGATCAGCTCATACACATCGGCCTTGGGGTTAAGCGCCGCAGCCGCCCGCGTGATCGGCTTGCTTGCTGTTCCGTCGAAGATCCAGCCGAGTACTGAGGCCGTGGCGAGCAAGGCAGCGGGAGCGGCCATCGCCGGGCGGCGGGGGCGGACCCCAGTGTCAACGTTCGCCCCATTTGGGCCCGAAGCGTTCGGGCCGAACACGCCGAGCAAGAAGTGCGCGGTGTAGGCGACCGTCAGCACGGACCCGGCGATCACGGCCGCGCTGATGATGAGGCGCTCGGTGCCGGCCAAGCCGAGCGCGGCTTCGACCGCAGCTTCCTTGGCGGGGAAGCCGACCAGCGGTGGCACGCCGGCCATCGACAGCCCGCAGAGGGTCGCCACGATCGCGGCGACGGGCATCGACCGATGAAGCCCACCAAGCTCGGTGATGTCGCGGGTGCCAGTCCGGATGTCGACTTCGCCGACGATCATGAACAAGCCGGCCTTGAAGACCGCGTGCGCCGCAAGAACGGCCACGCCAGCGAACGTTGCCTTAGCGCTTCCGACGCCGAAGAGCAGCACGAGGAAGCCGAGCTGTGAGACAGTGCCCCACGCCAGGATGAGCTTGGCGTCACGTTGGCGCAACGCGCCGATCGCCCCCCAGAACATCGTCGCGGCACCGAGTCCGACGGCGAGGTACTTGAATGCGTCGGTGCCGCCGAGGATCGGGCTGACGATTGCGATCAGGACGACGCCGGCCTTGACCATCGTGGCCGAGTGCAGATATGCGCTGACGGGCGTTGGAGCCGCCATAGCGCCGGGCAACCACACGTGGAACGGGACGAGCGCCGACTTGGTTGCCGCCGCAACGACGAGCAGGACTGCGGCAACCGTGGCCGTGGTACCGGTAACCGCTTCCATCTCGCTCAGGAGGTGCGTGCCGGTGGCGTCGATGAGCACCATCATCCCGGCGAGCAGCACGAGGCCGCCGGCGCCGGTGATCATGAGCGCACGGCGCGCGGCGGTGCGGGCGCCCGAGCCCGCATGCTTGTGGCCGACGAGCAGGAACGAGGTCACCGATGTGGCTTCCCAGAACAGGAATAGGGTCCAGACCGAGTCAGCCCACACAAGCCCGAGCATCGATCCGCCGAACACGGTCAGCGTCGCCAAGAAACGTCCGAGCGTCGGTTCGGGCGTGCCGAAGTAGCCGTGTGCGTAGACCACGATCAGCGTGCCGATCACGCCAATTGCGAACGTCAGGAGCGCCGCGATCGGCGAGAGCTCGAAGTCGAATCCAAGCTGGAGGCCTTCAACCCACGTGAACGACGCGGCGCGCGCAGTGTCAGGGTCGAGGAGTGCCGTGAAGCCCCAGGCCGCGGCCGTTGCCGGCGCGGCTGCGGCTGCGACGACGGCGATGATGCGGGATCGGTTAGCCATAACAACTGCGGCGATCGCCGCAGCCACATGGACAAACAGGATGACAAAAGGCATGGGAACCCCTGGACGCATGGTCCGGTACCAAGTAAGAGGGTTGGGATTATGGCGCGTACGCGCTGGCAGTGCTTACTACTGCGGGGGCAGCGACAAGAACCAATTATTCTGGCCCGGTGAGCGGGCCTGAACTGAGCTAAACCGGCGGAACTCTGTCCCGTCGCGCTAGTCGACGGCGACCAGCAAGTCGCTCACGCTATGGCCGTTCTCGAGGGGGTGGCGCAGCGGGATATCAGCATTGACCTGATAGCGGTTGCGACGGCCAACTCGTTCACGAACAACGAACCCAGCGTCCTCGAGTTCGTGCAGAATCTTCTGCACGGCACCGACGGTGATGCCGACCGCATAGGCGATGTCACGCTGTCGAAGCTCGGGGTTGCGATACAGCGTGATGAGAACGTGAGCGTGGTTCGTCAGAAAGGTCCATGACGGCACATCGGGTTCGGGTTCGCGCAGTTCCATCGGTGTCATCGTAGCCATTGGGAGACGTCCAATTGAGTTGGTGTGTTGGAGTGGGAGTGCTGGTGGTCAGCGACTCGTTCGGGCGGCTCGCTTCGCGTGCTCAGGGGACCGTCGACGGGGATGATCGAAAGCGTGCGCATCAGGCAGCCACCAGACGCTCAGCGTGGGGGCGAAGCTTGTCGAGCGAACGCAAGATGCGGCGCCGGACTGCTTCGGGGGTAACGCCGCGTTGGTCCGCCAGCTCGGTGAGCGTGCTGCCATCCGAGCCATCGAGGCCGAACCGGGCAACGACAAGCGCTGCGTTGTCGGGGTCGAGTTGTGCGAGCAGCTCACGGGCGATCTCATGATCGCGGGCGCTGAGTACCTGATCGTCGGGGCCTGGTGCAGAGCAGGCCAATGTTTCGTGGGCGCCGGCGGTGTGTTCGCCTGCCGGTTGGGCGTCGAGTGAGTTGGCTCGCAGCATTGACGCTGCAGTGATATCGAGCGCCGACGGTCCGTCGTCGGCGAGATCGACGTCGGTGCCGACGCGCCGAGCGTCGCTGATCCGATGGGTAGGGATGCGAGCTGCGGCGATGGTCGTCTCGAGTCCCCGCTGCATCGTGCGTCGCACCCACCAGGCGGCATAGGTGGAGAAGCGCCAGCCTCGGTCGGGGTCGAAGTCTTCGAGCGCTCGTTCGAGACCGAGGACGCCGTCGTGGATCACGTCTTGGCGGTCGACGTGGCTGGGAATCGGGAACTTGCCAGCGAGGTGCACGACGAGCCCGATGTTGGCCTCGACGAAGTGCTTCTTGGCGGCGTGGCCTTTGGTGATGAGGGCGTCGTCGCCGTCGAGGGGTGCACCTGCTTGCTGTCGGGCTTCGGCTGATCTGCCGGCCTGGATCGTGCGGGCAAGTTCAACTTCTTCGGTGGCGGTAAGGAGTTCGCGGCGAGCCGAAGAGACGCCCGTTGGTCGGCGGTCGCCGAGGCGGTTTCGAGTGGAAGTCGATGATGCGGGTCCCGTTGCCATGGGGGCATCATAGTGGACCTCTTGAAATAGGCAACCTCTAATAGGTCTATTTGAAAGATTTGTTTGGGAAGGGTCTGTCGGGTTGGGTTTGTCAGGTTGTGCTTTTTCTAGTTGTGCTTATGGTCGCCACATGGACACGATCACGGAACCCAACCCGAGCTCCGGCGGGACCGACGGAGCACCCAGCAATTTCCAACCAACACGCGAAGCGCCGATTGTCGTCGCCGTCGACGGTGGTCGAGAGTCTCGAAGAGCCCTTCGCTGGGCGCTACGTCGAGCAGATCAGCTCGGCTGCGCTGTTCGAGTCGTCACCACGTTCCAACCTCCTCATGTTGCGAGTGAGGCCGGCCCCGCTGTCGTTCGACTCTTCGAACAGGCTGAGGCCTCCGCCCGGGAACGGGCGCGCTCAGTCATCGCAAGCGTTGCGCCTGGTCGTGAGCTTGACCACGAGGTGCAGATCGGCGATGCCGCCGCAGTCCTCGCAGACGAGTCGCACTCGGCCCGCATGATCGTCGTTGGGACACGTCGCCGGGAGCGTGCCTGGCACCGTTTGCGCCCATCGCTGACGAACCGCCTGACGGGCCTCGCTGCGTGTCCGGTCGTATCGATCGGGGGCGGGGACGTCGAACCGTAGTGCTCGTCGCCTGGCTAGCGAGCGGTGGTGACCGCAAGCGTTGCCTGTGCGCGCATGATCTCGGCCAGATCGGCGGCTTGGCCTGCCGACAAGCGATTGTCCTCGCCTATGAACCCGTAGCGCTCGGCGAGCGGCATCGAGCCGTACGGCTCGTCGATCAGCTCGACCGCGTCGCGCTTTACCAGGGTCGGATGCACTGCGCCGCACGCATAGGACAACTTGGTGATGTCGCTTCGCAAGCCAGTCAGATAGTTAGCGAGCCGGACTGACTTGTCGGTCGGGTCGAGCCCTCGGGTAAGCCACGATCCGTGGGTGGCAATGCCGGTGGGGCAGTGGCCGGCGTGGCACTCCTGGGCTTGGATGCAGCCGATCGCAAGCATGGCCTCTCGGGCGACACCGATCATGTCACAGCCGAGGGTGCTCGCGACGAGGGCCTCGCTGCTGAAGCCGAGCTTGCCCATGCCGATGAACGTCACATGCTGGTGTAAGTCCGCTTCGGCGAACTCGCGCCATACTCGAGCGAACCCCATGCGGAACGGCAACGCGACGTGGTCCGAGAACGCGAGCGGCGCGGCGCCCGTTCCGCCCTCGCCACCGTCGATGGCCACAAAGTCGGGGCCTTCGGCGCGTGCGTTCATCCGTTCGGTGAGCTCGGTCCAGAAACCGATCTGGCCAACGGCGGACTTGATGCCGACCGGAATGCCGGTCGCGGCAGCGATTGACTCGACGAAGTCAATGAGCCCGTCGACGTCCCCAAAGGCCGTGTGTGCGTTGGGGCTATGCACGGTTTCGCCGACCTCGACGCCCCGAGCTTTGGCGATCTCGGGCGTGACCTTCTTGCCAGGCAAGACGCCGCCGAGACCCGGCTTCGCGCCCTGGGACAGCTTGACCTCGATGCACTTGACGTTGGCCGAGTTCACCGACTCGACGAGCCGATCGAGATCGAAGTTGCCATTGGCATCGCGGCAGCCGAAGTAGCCGGTCCCGAACTGGAACATCAGATCGGCGCCGTGGCGGTGGTGATCTGAGATGCCACCCTCACCGGTGTTGTGCATGGCGCCCGAGATCAGGCAGCCGCGGTTGATGGCCTCGACCGCAGGCGCAGAGAGCGAGCCGTAGCTCATGGCCGACAGGTTCACGAACGACTTGGGGCGGAACTTGTGCGGGCGGTCCCGCCATTCGCCCATGACCTTGGCACTCGGAAGCGTGGCCTTGTTGTCGATCGGGGTCGTGATCGGGAAAGCAGCGTGCTTGATGATCAGGTAGCCGTCACGGTCGATGTCGTTGTCGGTGCCAAAGCCGAAGTAGGTGTTCTCCTGCTTCGCCGTTGCGTACACAACGCGCCGTTGGTCCCGGCTGAACGGCCGCTCTTCGTCGTTGTCGGCGACGATGTACTGGCGCAGCTCGGGCCCGACGGCCTCAATGAGATAGCGCAGGTGCCCGATGATGGGGAAGTTACGCAGGATCGCATGCCGTTTCTGCGTCACATCGTGGATTGCGACGCCCAAGAGCAGGATCCCGATGACGATGAGAACGATGAGCCACCAAGCCATGGCGGCACGCTACACCGGGGACGGTCCGTGCTCAGAGGCACACCGCCGGTATCTCACCGTCTCGACCGGTGACGACGGGTACTCTTGGCCCCTCCCGGCGTCCTGCCGTACACCGAATCTTGGAGTCGCTGCCGTGCCTTCCGCACCTGCACTTGCCCTCTACAACACCATGTCTCGCACGGTCGAGCCGTTCGTCCCTGCCGACGGTGAGACCGCCAAGATGTACTTCTGCGGCCCGACGGTCTACAGCGAAGCCCACATCGGCAACATGCGGGCATACCTGCTGTCCGATCTGCTGCGCCGCACACTTCGCCTGGCTGGCTTCGGCGTCGATTCGGTCATGAACATCACCGACGTTGGCCACCTGGTCGGCGATGGAGACGACGGCGAAGACAAGCTCCAGGTCAAGGCAGCCGCCGAGCAGGTGACGGCGTGGGACATCGCCGAGAAGTACACCGAGCTGTTCTTCGTCGACACGGACTTGCTCAACATCTGGCGCCCCGACACGGTGCTGCGGGCGACCGATGCGATTCAGGAACAGATCGATCTGGTCAAGGTGCTCGAGGACAAGGGCGTCACCTACTCGACCGACGACGGCGTCTACTTCGACACGTCCAAGATCGACAACTACGGCAAGCTCACGCCGAACGACAATCGCGACGACATCGATGGCGGCCACCGCATCGACCTCGGCGGCAAGCGCAACGCAACCGACTTTGCGTTGTGGAAGTTCTCGCCAGCCGACGCCCAGCGAGACATGGAATGGGATTCGCCATGGGGCGTGGGATTCCCGGGCTGGCACATCGAGTGCTCGGCCATGGCGATGAAGGTGCTCGGCGAGACGCTCGACATTCACGTCGGCGGCATCGACCATGTGCCGATCCATCACACGAACGAGATCGCCCAGAGCGAGACCGCCACGGGCGTCGAGTTCAGCCGCTTCTGGGTGCACGGTGCGTTTCTCACCCTCGCCGACGGCGACAAGATGTCGAAGTCGTCCGGCGGCCCTGGGCTGCTGACGGTCCGCCAGCTCGCCGAGCAGGGTTTCGATCCGCTCGACTTCCGCTATTGGGTGCTGACCGGCCACTACCGCAGCGAGATCGCGTTTTCGTTCGACAACCTGACGGCTGCTGCAACGGCTCGTGAGCGCATGGTGCGCCGGGTGCGCGCCTTGGTCGAAAGCGTCGAGGGCGAGCTGCCCTCGGTCGAAGACGACGAGACGTATCAGCAGTTCTGCGCAGCGATCACCGACGACCTGAACTCGCCCCAGGCCATCGGTGCGCTGTGGAGTCGGCTGCGTGACGAGTCCGCCGATCCGGCGTCGACGCTGGCCGTCGTGGCGGCAGTCGACGAGGTGCTCGGCCTCAAGCTCATCGAGCTGGCCGAAGCTGCCGGCGGCGACGTTCCCGCCGAGGTCATCGCCTTGGCTGACGAGCGGGTCGCCAAGCGAGCCGAAAAGGACTTCGCCGCATCAGACGAGTTGCGGGACAAGATCAAGGACCTTGGCTACGAAGTCCTCGACGGACCTGACGGGTACACGCTCGAGAAGATCTAGCCCCCGAGATTGAGGCGGTTTGTGGGTTTAGGTCACCCCTAAACCCCATCAATTTCGGGTTTGAGCGCCTTCCAGGCGAGGTCAGCCATGTACTTGTAGCCGAGGTCGCTGGGGTGCACGTTGTCGGCGGCAAGCGCGCCTCGGCCGGATGGCCAGTTCCAGATGTTGAACAGCTGCAAGCCCGGGTCATCTTCGCCCTGTTCAAAGATCTCGTTGAGTCGAGCTGGTCGAGGACCTGGGCCGTTGAGCTTGCTCATCCACGCGCCCTCGGGAAGCCGGCTCACGCAGTGCTCGGCGTCGCGGTAGATGCCTTTGGTGCCGCGGCGCCACATCAAGTCGTTGCTCCCGATCACCGACGTCACGAGCGAAGGTTTGTCGAGCATCGTGTTCAGCACCGGCATCTGACGGTCGGCGACATCGGCGAAGCGGCCTCCGGACATCGACAGGTTGACGAGACGCCACGGTTCGCCCGTCGTGGCCCGCAACCGATCGAGCACCAGGTGAGTCCAGCCGTTCTCCCACTCGCTGGCGCCAACGCCCTGGCTGGCAGAGTCACCGAGCGCGACCCATAGCGGCCCGTCTTCGTAGCGAGCGATCTCGTTGTGGTCGTCCCACCGGCGGTGGTAGCGCTCGGTCTGGGCATCGATCTCGCGGACGCCTTCGCTGAAGCGGCCGATGATCTTGGGTAGGTCGATGCGACGCTTCCGGCGCAGCCGAGGCAGTGGTGTTCTGTTGGGGCTCACGTGAAGACGTTGATGAGGCCCAACACAACCACGAGCGTTGAAACAATCGTCAGGACGAGGGCGATGATCGCGAACACGAAGCTTGCGTCGCGAGGCGGGTGACCGCACCGACCGATGATCTGCCACAGCGATTCGAGCGGCTTCTCGGTCGTCAGCTTGATGCGGCGGCGGGCGACCGCGCTGCCGTGCACGATGACCCAGGAGGCAAGGGTCAAGATCAAGAAGATCACGATGAGCCAGACCGAGCGCCACAGCTTGGAACTCACCTGACTGGAGATGACCGATTGCAGGGTGGCGATGAGCGGCGACAGAATCGCACCACCGAAGAGGAACGTAGGCAGGGCGAGCTTGCTGCGCTTGAACCCTGGGCGGATCCGCTCGGTGTGAATGCGAGCCCGGGTGAGCATCGGCAGGTGCACCCAGTCGGCGGGCGATGCTGCCTCGCGACGCTCATAGATGCGATGCATGTGGTCGATCACACTGCTTACGTGGCTGCGGACGATGAACTGCGTGACGATCTGCACAAGGAAGCCGGCGACAGGGCTGAGCAAACTTAGGTTCGGCACCGGGATCGAACGGTGGCCATTGCGGTCCAGGACCTCGAGCGAGCGGACGGCCAGCCCGTGGGCTTCCTCGAAGCGTGCCGGGTGGCCGAGGGGCCGCTTGGCGCCGAGCTCGAGGATGATGTCGCGGTCGACCTTGCTGTTGGCGCCGAGGTCGGAGAGCAGCTCGTCGGCCTCGGGCCCTTTGGTGTGGCGGACGAGCTGGAAGGCATCGAGCCGGTTGACGATGTCATCGAGATCGAGTCCATCGCCGTCGGTGTCGAGCGAAAACCCTTCGTCTTCGTCAGCTGCTCGGTGCACCGTGTCTTGCTTGCGCTTCTCGGCCATTTCCCAATCCTACGAAGTGCGGCGGCGAGGGGCGCAGCCAAGGGCTGCGTCGAACCGCTGCGTCAGTCCAAGAGATCGATGATCTGGGCTGCGTACTCGTGGCGGCACACGACGAAGCCGGGGGAGACCGGGCGGGCCTTGTTGTAGACGAGCGGTTCGCCGAATGCGTCGCTGACGTGCAGGCCAGCGGACTCGGCGACGATCGCGGGCGCACAGACGTCCCACTCCCAGAGCGGCCCGCCATGCACGTAGGCGTCCGCCTGGCCGGTCACGACGAGCATGGCCTTGAAGCCGGCGGAGCCGCAGGTGATCAAGTCGGCATCGAGGCCTTCGGCGATACGGACACCGTCGTAACGGACCCGCGAGCGGCCGGTGACGACCGTCGGGCGTTCGCTCTGTTGGGGCGGCAGGTCCGGAGGACGGACGGTGCCGAACACCACGCCGAGTGCGGGAAGCGAAACGGCTGCTGCGGTACCGACGCCGTTCTCAGTGAGCGCGACGTGGACGGCCCAGTCGCTACTTCCACGGCCGTAGTCACTCGAACCGTCGAGCGGGTCGACGATCCACGCTCGTTCATGTCCCAGCCTCTCGCCATCGTCATGGCCTTCTTCGCTGAGGATGCCGTCGTTGGGGCGCTGCTCTCGCAGCTCCTTCATGAGGAGTTGGTGCCCAAGCTCGTCGCCCTGTTCCTCGGGCCACCAGCCGCCCCAGTCGCCCCGATCCATCAGGTCATCGCGAAGTGCGACCAGCTTCTCGCCGGTCTCGGATGCCAGCGCCGCCGCGAGGGCATGGTCATTCGTGTCGCCAGGTGAAGAGATGCGATCACTCTACCGACGCACGGATTTCAGAGCGGGATCGGTTGCAACAGGGCTACCGTCACTTGCCGTGCTGATCGAACCACTCGGACGTCCCATCGATGCTGACGTGGTCGTGCCCGGCTCCAAGTCGGTGACCAATCGAGCACTCATCTGCGCCGTGCTCGCCGAAGGCCCGTCACAGCTGACCGGCGTACTCGACGCCGACGACACGCAAGCGATGCTCGGCGTCGCTACCGCAGTCGGAGCTGAGGTCACCCAAGGCGACACACCCGACGCGTACACGGTGGTCGGGACTGGTGGAGTACTTCGCCCCGGACCGGTGTCGCTTGACGTGCGCATGTCCGGGACGACGGCCCGGTTCGCGACTCCACTCGCCGCTCGCGGCACCGGCGCCTACCTGGTCGACGGCGCTCCCGAGATGCGAGCCCGCCCGATGGGGGAGAGCGCCGCGTCGTTGCGCTCAGTCGGTGTTGGCGTCGAAGGCGACACGCTTCCGCTCACCGTCCGAGGCGGCTTCACCGGAGGCTCCCTCACGCTCGCGGCTGACGTCAGCAGTCAGTTCGCCAGCGGCATGTTGCTCGCAGCGCCAGGAACCAAAAACGGCCTGCATCTGACGCTCGAGGGCGATGTCGTGTCCCGTCCGTACCTCGACATGACCGTCGAGGTGATGCGCTCGTTTGGCGCCGAAGTCGAACAGCCCTCGCCGAACGAGTTCATCGTCGCCCCCGGCCGTGGCTACGTCGGCACCGAGTACCGGATCGAACCCGATGCCTCTGCGGCCAGCTACTTCTTCGCCCTGGCAGCTGTGACCGGGGGACGCGTGCGCATCGACGGTCTCGGTACCGAATCGCTCCAAGGCGATGTCGACTTTGTCGACGTGCTTGCGGAGATGGGCGCCGACGTCGACAAGGGCACGGACTCGATCGAAGTGCGGGGTCCCGACCAGCTCCGCGGCGTCGACGTCGACATGTCCCAGATCTCGGACACTGCGCAGACGCTGGCCGCGATCGCTCCCTTTGCCGACGGTCCGACCCGGATTACCGGCATCGGCTTCATCCGCCACAAAGAAACTGACCGAGTCGCCGCTCCCGTCACGGAGCTGCGCCGCATGGGCATCGATGCCGTCGAAGAAGACGATGGCTTCGTGATCCAGCCCGGGCAGCCGCAGCCGGCCACGATTGAGACGTATCACGATCACCGCATGGCGATGAGCTTCGCAATCACCGGGCTGATGACCCCCGGCATCGACATCGCCGACCCGGGCTGCGTCAACAAGACGTTCCCCACGTACTGGGACGTCCTCGAGTCGCTCCGCTGAGTTGCTTCGCACTCGGCCGTTCGTCGCTGCGCTCCTCGGCTGCCTCTGCGGACTGTCTTTACTGCCCGTGTCGAACGCGGCGTGGTAGGCAGAGCATGTGACGGACGCAGTTCGAGCTGGCTACGACCGGGTAGCGAAGCAATACGCCGAACTGTTCCTGGGCGACCTTGAGGATCAGCCGTTCGTCCGCAAGCGGCTGACCGCATTCGCCAATCAAGTTGCACCTGGGGGACTTGTCGCTGACCTGGGTTGCGGGCCCGGGCATGTCTCGAACTTTCTGACGGGCCTCGGGCTCACGACGGTTGGCTACGACCTTTCGCCGGCCACGATCGACGAAGCTCGACAGGCGTTCCCGGAGCTGGACTTCCACGTCGGTGACCTGACGGCGCTCGGGGTCGCCGACCACGCGTTCGCCGGGATCATCGCTCGGTACTCGATCATCCACATGGACCCGGGTCGGCTCGGCGACGCATTCGGTGAATGGATGCGGGTGTTGACGCCCGGGGCACCGGTGTACGTCAGCTTCTTCTCGGCGCTCACGCCTGAGGGCCACGGTGAGGCCTTCGACCACGCAGCGGTCACCGCCTACGGACTGTTCCCGGACGACGTGGTCGCCGAAATGCGAGCCGCCGGGTTCGAGCACTTCGACGTCGCAATCCTTCCGCCACCCGAGGGCGGTCGCCCGTTTGAGCAAGCCAAGGTGTTGGCTCGCCGAGGCCGCCGCTAGCGCCGCGATCTAGGGTCGCAACATGAAGCTGTCGGTTGACTATCCCAGCGTTGCGTTCCGTGAAGGACCGGACAAGGTCCTCGATCTCGCTCGAGCGATCGAAGCCGCCGGCTACGACGAAATCGCCGTGTTCGACCACGTCGTCATGGGCTATCCGACCGATGATCGCAAAGGGCCTCGGTACCCACCGCAGATGCCGATCCTCGAAGCGATGATGCTGCTCGCTCAGTTCGCCGTCGTGACAGAGCGAGTCGGTCTGTCGACCGAGGTACTGGTGCTGCCGCAGCGCCAACCGGTGTTGGCGGCAAAGCAGTTCTCGACGCTCGACACGTTGTCGGGTGGCCGCGTGCGGGTTGGCGTCGGTGTCGGCTGGCAGCAGTCCGAGTACGAAGCGCTGGGCGAGGAGTACACCAACCGAGGCCGCCGCATGGACGAGGCGATCGAAGTCATGCGGCGCTGCTGGGCTGATGAGCAGATCGACTACGACGGCGATCACTACGTCCTCGATGCCATCGCGATGGAACCCAAACCGCCGCAAGGCTCGCTTCCGGTGTGGATCGGTGGCGGCTCGCAGGCGGCATTGCGTCGAACCGGTCGTCTTGGCGACGGCTGGATGGGAACCGCGCTTGTCGACACCAAGGCCATGACGACGGCCATGGCGACGATTCGACGCCACGCCGAAGAGGCCGGCCGCGATCCGAACACCATCGGCATGCAGATGATGCTGCAGCCACCGCCGACCTCGACCGCCGACAAGGACTGGTACGCCGATCACGACCAGGTCGTCGCACGGGTGGAACTGCTCGCTGAGCTCGGCTTCGAGTGGGTATCACTCAACGCAACCGCTGTCTTCCAAGCCGGCGCTCGCAGCGTCGACGCCATGGCGGACCAGCTCGCGCAGCTGCACGAGAAGATTCGCGCTGCCGTCGGCTGAAGTAACGTCGCAGCCATGAAGGCTGCAGTACTCAACTCCTGTCCCGGTCAGCTCGACATCGAGGACATCACCATCGGCGCACCTGGCCCCCAAGAGGTGCTCGTGCGCACCGCGGCGGCTGGCCTGTGCCACTCCGACCTCCACTTCATGGAGGCCTTGTACCCGCACCCGTGCCCGGCCGTGCTCGGCCACGAGTCCGCTGGCGTCGTCGAAGCGGTCGGCTCGATGGTGCGCCACGTCGAGCCTGGCGATCACGTCATCACGTGTCTGTCCGCCTTCTGCGGCTATTGCGAGCAGTGCCTGAGCGGGCACATGTCGCTGTGCGAGAACAAGAGCACCCACCTGACCCGCGGCAAGGACGACGACTCGCGACTGTCACGGGGTGACGGCGAGACCGTGCATCAGTTCCTGCACCTGTCGTCGTTCGCGGAGCAGATGCTCATCCACGAGAACGCACTCGTGAAGATCGACAAGGCCATGCCGCTCGACAAGGCCGCGCTCATCGGATGCGGTGTCACGACCGGCATGGGCGCTGTGTTCCGCACCGCCGAGGTTCGCCCGGGCGAATCGGTGGTCGTCATCGGCTGCGGAGGCATCGGCCTCTCCGCCATTCAGGGCGCACGCATCGCCGGTGCGAACAAGGTCATCGCCGTCGACATGGTCCCGAACAAGCTCGACCTGGCCTCCAAGCTCGGCGCAACCCACGTGGTCGACGCTACTGATGGCGAAGCCGTGGCGGCAGTCCGAGAACTCACCGGCGGCGTGCACCACGCCTTCGAAGCCGTTGGTCTCAAGCAGACTGCCGAAGACGCCTTCAAGATGCTGCGCAACGGTGGCCAAGCCACCGTCATCGGCATGATCCCGGTCGGCACCACCGTCGAAGTGCATGGCCCAGAGCTGCTGTACGAAAAGACGCTGACCGGCTCGAACATGGGCTCGAATCAGTTTCGCACCGACATGCCTCGCTTCGTCGAGATGTACCTCGACGGTCGCCTCATGCTCGATGAGATGGTCTCGAAGCACATCGACATCGAACAGATCAACGAAGGCTTCGCCGAGATGAAGACGGGCGAAGTCGCTCGCTCCGTCATCACCTTCTGACCGCAGTGCTCCTTCGGCGACTGGCCTTCCTGATCACGATCGCGTTCGTCGCAACGCTGGTCGTCCCCGGTCAGGCATCGGGCCAGGACGCCGATGGTTCTCGCGGCGATCCGAACTGTGATGGCACGAGCGACATCATCGACGCGCTTGTGATCGCCCAGTTCGTTGCCGGCACGCGCTCGGGTGTGGCCTCATGCCCACTGGCGAACCCGGCGACCGAGATGGCGACCGACCTCGCCGACGCCGATTTCTCGGGCACGGTCGACATCATCGATGCGCTGCAGGTGGCCCA
>CAZEMU010000007.1:0-11974 GCA_964513315.1 uncultured Acidimicrobiaceae bacterium
GTGGCGGCGTGATGCGCAATCCAGTCAAAGCTCTTGGTCATAGGCCGAACGTAGTCCCAGCACTTCTGCCGTGGGTACTGAGCAGTGGACGCTGAGCAGCGCAGTCACTGCGAGATCGGTGGCGTGCCTAGGCTCGTCGGATGACGACGATCGAGGCTCTGGCGGACGTTGCCTTTGACGATTCGCCCGCCAATCCGCTTGCGACAACGCAGGCGTTGGCGGTGATGCGCAACGGCGAGATTGTGTTCGAACGCTATGCCGATGGCTTCGACACAGCGTCGACGTTCATCTGGTGGTCGATGGCCAAGAGCATGACGGCGGCGCTGTGCGGCGTGCTCGTCGATCGCGGTGAGATCGATATCGACGCCCCGGCGCCGATCGCCGAGTGGCAAGGCGACGATGACCCGAGGCGAGCGATCACGCTCCGCAACCTGCTCGAGATGCGCAGCGGGCTGGCGTGGAACGAGGACTATGTCGATGACCAAGTCAGCGATGTCATCGAGATGCTGTTCGGGTCCGGCAAGCACGACATCGCCAGCTATGCGGCGAGCAAGCCGCTTGAGCATGAGCCCGGCACGCACTTCTACTACTCGAGCGGCACGACCAACCTGATCGCTCGCATCCTTGGCGATCACCTGGGCGGCCGCGACGCCATGGAAGCCGCATTGCAGGACGAGCTGTTTCGCCCAGCGGGCATGACCAACTCGATTCCGAAGTTTGACGAGGCCGGCACGTTCGTCGGCTCGTCGTTCGTCTACGCCCCGGTGCGTGACTTCTTGGCGTTCGGCGAGCTGTTCCGCAACGGCGGCATGGCGGGGGAGCAGCGGGTGCTTTCGCAAGCCTGGGTCGATGCATCGGTGCTCGAGCACTCGGTCGACGACGAGTCCGGCCAGGGCTATGGCCTGCAGTGGTGGCTCGCCCGAGACGAGTTCGGGTCGTTCTGCTGCAACGGGTACGAGGGGCAACGCATTCAGGTTGTGCCGTCGCTCGGGCTGACGTTCGTGCGGGTCGGCAAAACCGATGCTGCATACTCCGACGACCTTCGTGCGTTCTACGCCCAGGTTGCGCAGGCGTTCGCATGAGCTCCGAACGGCCCGAGGCTCGCCTGCACCACGCCCACCTCATGGCGTCGGATATCGACGAGACGATGCGCTTCTGGCGCGACGGGTTCGGCGCCGAGGTCGCCGGCGACACCGCCATGGCTGGTAGCCGCAATGTGTTCCTCGACATCGGCGGAGGCCGCCTCAACCTGTACGACCAAGAGCCCAACGAGCGCGGACCGGTGCACCACCTGGGTGTGCACGTCGCGGATCTCGAGGCCACGGTCGCCAAGCTCGAGACGCTTGGCTATGAGCCTCGGCCGATCAAGCACGACGGCCCGCTGAGCTATTCGATGGTCCAAGGACCCGATGGCTTGCTCCTTGAGGTGTTCCACTTCGACGACTCAACACCAGCGGATCTGAAGCCATATTTCGACATCGACGACAAGCCGGCCGAGTAGGTTCCGTGCGCCGGAACGGCGACGGGAGATCATGATGCGAGAAGAACTGCGGTCTGGGTTGGACGCCGTCAACGCGGTGACTGAGCTGTTGCAGCGCGCCCGCACTCAGCATCCGACCGCAGGCGTGTATCAGGCGGCCGAGCCACAGTTCTGGTGGGCGCGACCACGCAGGACCGACGAGCTGGAGCAACTGTTCTGGTACGAAGCTGATGGCTCACTAGATGCCGCTGCGGTGTTCTTCGACTTCGGCGACAACCGGTCGATCCTGTACACCGAGGTCACCTTCTGCCCGTTCACGCTTCCCAAAGCGAGCGCAGACCGCATCGCCGAGGTGATCGATCGAGGACTCGAGCATGCAGCCGCCAACGGGATCGAGGCGGTTGAAATCGAAGTCGACAACGAAGATGACATCACCAACGGCCTGCTGACCGATCGAGGTTTCGCGGTCAAAGATCCAGAGTTTCTCATCGAGTGTCTGATGCCAGCCGACACGATCCCCGAGGTCAGCCCGCTCGCCGACGGCTACCGGCTGGTGTCGCGGGCCGAGGTCGGCCATCTGCCACATCACATGGCCGGTCGGACTGGCGACGAGTACGAGCCGAGGCTGCGTCAGCTTTCGCTCTACCGGCCGGACCTCGATCTTGTGGTGCTGACCGAAGAGGACGAAGCGGCGGGCTGGGGCATGTTCTGGCACGACCCGACCACGGGGATGGGTGTCGTGGAGCCCATGCGCACCGACGACGACCACCAGCAGAAGGGCCTTGGTCGACACATTCTGACCAGCGGCGTCGCCCGGCTCCGGACCGCAGGCGCCGGACCGGTATCGATCGGCTACGAACCCGACAACCCTTCGTCGGGCCACCTCTACCGAAGCGTCGGGTTCGAGCCCAACGCATCAACGGCCCTCTTTGCGGGCCCAACAAGCTGAGAGCCACTCGCCATTCACCACGCGAGTCGCAGACCTTCGGCTAACGCAGCTTCGTTCAAGCGCTCATCAAAAGAGCCGAACGTGCATCCCGGGAGTGACGCCTCCGTTGCCACGGCGGTCCCGAGCTGCACTGCGTCGTAGGCGCGGAGTGGGTGTCGGGCCACCAGCCGTGCCGACGCCTGCAGCACAATCAGCTCGGTCGACACCACATGAAGATCGAGCCGAGGAGCCTGGCCACGCGCGGCGCCAGCGAACGCTCGGCTCAGGAGCTGAGCCGACCGGGCACTCAATTCACCCATGCGCTGCTTGCGGTACATCGCCGATGGAAACTCCACCAGCGCAATGTCGGCGACCACAATCGGCCCGTTGGTGAACGTCCGAACCACCTCGTGATCATGTTCATCAATGAACAACTTCACGATGGCGGACGTATCAAAGAAGCACGTCACCGACTGTCGATGACGAGTGTGGAGAGCGGCGTACCTTGGGCCGCGTCACGTCCAGCCTGCGCGACCTCGTCCCAGTCGATTTCCGAACTGCTGCTGTCTGGCGGCATCTCAACGAGCAGTCCGGCGGCGCGCAGCCGCTCGCGAACCTGCTCACTTGGACTCGATGCAAAGTTCGGGTCGGTGACGGTGCTCATCACCTGGGTGATGAACTCGTTCATCGAGAGCCCGTGATGTTCAGCGTGCAGCCTCAGTCGAGCGACCAGTTGCTCGTCGGTCCGCCATGTAATCTGTGCAGGCATGCCTGCACGTTAACAGGCGTCTTCACCAGTCCCCGATCCTTCAGCGTGGCATTGGCTCGCAAGCTCGAAAGGCAAAGAAGTCGTTGCGATTGCCACGGCTTCTCTGGGCATCGGCAGAATTTCCCAGCGAATTCTGTGCTGAGCGAGCGAACGCAACGACACGGACCCATTTGGACGAAACGTGAATCGAAAACGGCCTCGCCTGAACGCGTCTGGTTGAATTACACTATTGCAATTCCGACTACGGAAAGGAAGCAGGGATGAGCCAAGCCGACGCACGGCCGAGCCTCACCGACTTCTTTCAGCAGACAGTCTCAGAATTTGATGGCGAAGTCGAGAAACTTGGCGACTTTGCAATCGAACGAGCAGCCGCACTGATTAGCGGTGCTCGCGACGCAGCCGCTGGCGAGTGAGGCTCGTCCTTGATTCGACGGTGGTGACTCCCCTCGTCGCTCAAACGACACAGCAAGGCGACGCTCTGCGCTCGTGGCTCGTCAAGCAGCTCTAGGGTTCGCCCGCTCACATCATCGAGACGCTGACCCTTATCGAGGTCATGCGAGCGCTCAAGGAACTCGAAGCGTCGGGTGATATCGACACTTCGTGGGCAGAACATGTTCAGCGCCAGGCGACAGGCTGGCCCTTTCAACGTGAGGCGATGAAAGCAGCGCGACGGCAACGACTTTGGGAGCTCCGCACACGGTTCACTATCGAGGCCGCTGCGTACATCGCTGTCACCGAATCGCTTCAAGCAGAGCACCTCGAGGAGGTTGCCCTGTGCACGGCGGACCCAGTCCTGGTCTCGGGATCTAGCCAAGCCATTGCGAGCCGCTTTGCGGCGGTTCGGGACACACGGCGCATCGCTGTTTCCCGGCTATGACGGCGCCGTCCGCCATATGAGGGACACATTCGGACGAGAAGCGCCGAAAGAACTCCAGTTGTAAAAACGACAACACCTGTGGAGCAGGCGGGAGTCGAACTCACGACCCCTGCTTGCGCAGCAGTGGTATCGGCTAGCCGAGTTCGGAGCCGACGATGGCGGCGAAGCTGACGCACTCGCCCGGTCGGCCGCCCAGGTTGTGGGTCAGGCCCAAGGTCTTGCCTTGGTCGACGGACTTGATCTGGCGCTCTGGTGGGGCTTCCTTGCGGAGCTGGAGCCAGCACTCGAACAACATGCGAAGACCGCTGGCACCGATCGGGTGACCGAAGCTCTTGAGGCCGCCGTCGGGGTTCACTGGCAGTTCGCCGTCGAGGTCGTAGGTGCCGGCCAGGACTTCTTTCCAGCCCATGCCGCGCTCGGCGAAACCGAGGTCTTCCATCAGGACCAGCTCGGTCGGCGTGAAGCAGTCGTGCACCTCGGCCATGGCGATCTCGGCGCGTGGGTTGGTGACGCCGGCCTGCTTGTAGACATCGTCGGCGCAGCGAGCGACCTCGTCGAAGGTCGTGTAGTCGTAGTCAGGATCGAGAGGGCCGCGAGCGGGACCGGCGGTGAACGACAGACCCTTCACGTAGAGCGGGTTCTCGCAGTACTTGTGGGCGTCTTCGGCCCGCACCAAGATCGCGGCAGCCGAGCCGTCGGACACGCCGGAGCAGTCGAAGATGCCGAGCTGGCCGGCGATCAACGGGGCGTTGCAGATCTTCTCTTGGCTGACTTCCTTCTGGAACTGAGCCCGAGGATTGCGCGCACCGTTGTAGTGGTTCTTCCACGCGATGCGGGCCATGACCTCTTTCATCTCGTCGCTGTCCACGCCGTACTTCTCGGCATAGGCAGGAGCGAGCAGCGAGAACGCAGCGGGAGCGGTGGAAGCGGCCTTGGTGCCATCGTCAGGAACAGGCGAGCCGGTCAGGCCGGACATGCCGTTGTCCTTGAGCTTCTCGACGCCAATCGCCATCACCATGTCGAACGCGCCCGACGCAACCGCATAGGCGGCGTTGCGGAACGCTTCGGAGCCGGTGGCGCACATGTTCTCGACGCGAGTGACCGGCTTGTAGTCAAGCTTGAGCGGCTTCGACAGCGTCAGGCCGGACGTGCCCGAGCCGAGCGTGCCGAACCAAAACGCGTCGACATCGTCTTGCTGAATGCCGGCCGAGTCGTATGCCGCGTGCGCGGCTTCGATGAGCATGTCATCGACGGACTTGTCCCAGTGCTCACCGAAGTTGGTGCAGCCCATGCCAATAATGGCGACTTGATCCTTGATGCCTCGTGAACCCATGACCGGTACTCCTTGGGGTGCGCTCGATTTAGCGAATTGGTGTTGCTTTCCAGAAATAGTTGTGCACGCCGTCAGCCGTAAGCATACGACGGAAGGTCATGCGGACTCGTAACCCGATCTTGGCCTCATCGGGATGCGCGTCGGTCAGCTCGCAGTTGAAGCGGCCTCCGCCGTCGAAGTCGATCACCACGACGATGGTCGGAGGCGACGGCGAGAAGTTCAGATGATCGATCGTGTACGTGGCCACCGTGGCCTCGACGTCGGCCATCGGGATCATGTCCATCTCGTCGACGGCGCCGCCCTTGAGCGACACACGCTGCGGCGGAAGATGCACCATGCCTGAGCTGCGGTCCCGGCTCGCCATGAACCCGAACTTCCACTGCGCGTTGCGAGCAGACGGGGGAGCGGCGGGCGGAACCGGGTCGGGGCGCCGCGGCGGCTCACGATCGAGGTAGCCGCGCCACGTCAGGAACTTCTGGTAGTCGAGGTCGTCGTTGCCGTCCTCGATCTGCTGCGCGATCGGCGAAGCGGGCGAATAGTCGGCGATCGCATCGGTCGTACGGAAGAAGTTGACGTCGCAGCCATCGGCGAGCGAGATCACCATGATCAGCGTGCCGGGCTCGGCGGTGTCGAGCAGATGGCAGAGCGCCAGCAGGCTTTGCGAGCTGCCGCTGTTGCCGACCGTGTCGCCCAGGTTGCTCGCCATCGGCTTATCGCCGACGCCAGCTGCACCGGCAGCTCCGCGTGCGGCGCGGGCGTGCAGGCCCGCGACCACAACAGCGTCGACCGACTCGGCCGAAATCTCTACATCTTTGAATGCTGCGGTCGCTGCTTCGGCGACGAGTGGCAAATAGGCGGCCTCGCCGAAGCGTTCTTCCCACACCCGGCTGAACGGCCAGCCTGGCTGGCGCCAGCGGTCGAGGAACTCGCCCGTCGCCGATGCGCCGCCGAGCCATTCAGCGATGACCGGTGCGTCGATGTCGCTGCCGAGCATGAGCGCAACGGCCGCGTCGCCGGTGTTGGCTTCGTCGCCGCTTCCGGGCCGACCGGTGCGGACATCGGAGCTGGTCATCAGGATCGGGCGACTGTCGTTGAGCGCTGCGAGCAGCGCGCCGGTTGTGGAACGAGTCGAGCCGACCATGTCCGTCGCGAGCACGCTCGATGGCATGTTCAGCGCAGCATGAATCGCGTTCGCGTTGGTCTTGTCGAGGTACGGAGGCGTCACCGATGAGAAGTAGATGGCGGCTGGCTCAGGCGCTTCGCTTGAGCGCATGAGGGCACGTGCGGCCTCGACCGACATCGAGGTGGCGTCTTCGTCATAGGACGCAACGGCGCGAGTCCCGCGGCCACCGCCACTGCCGAGCGCAGCCGTGATTGCTTCCTTGCGCAGCCGGTTGTACGGCACATAGGCGCCGTAGCCCAGGATCCCTCTCATCGATCACCCTTCATCGAGTTCCGAACCCGGATTCTGTCACGACCGCCTCGCGCTGCGGAAGTCCGCTCTGAGACGGCGGTCTACTGTGGAGAGATGGTTCGCCCCTACGACGGTCACGGTGATGATGCCGATGGCCGCGGATCAAGGGCGAACGAGGCGGGTACGTGGATCGGCGAAGGCGACCCGCCCGAAGACTTCGTCGCTGCACAATCCGGGGCTCGGGCCGAGACCGCTGCGGGTCCGCCAAGCCGTGATCGGCGATTGCTGATCGGACTTTGCGCCCTCGTGCTCGTCTGGCTGGCGGTAGTCGGGTTGGGGCGTCTCGCTGCACCTGACGAAGTCGCCCAGCCGCCTGCCCCGACACCGACGCCCGCCCCCACCGCTACGCCTGCGCCGACCGCGACCCCAATGCCGACGCCCACTCCCGAACTCGAAGTGCCGCCCGAGAGCGTCGACGTCGCCCAGCTCGGTGCTCGTATGGAGTCGTCCGTTCAGGTCGAGCGGATGGTGCGCCAGCTCGGCCGCCGAGGCTCCGACGCGATCCTCGCGTACCGCTCGTTTCAAGGCATCGTGCTGGTCGATCTCGCCTCGGGAACTGCCGACGTCGTCGAGCCCTCGGTCGATGCCCTCGGCTACGCGCCTGAGTTCGTGATCGTGCGCAGCGATGACGTCCAATCAATCGATCTCGACCGTAGTGACATCTTGTTGCGGGCTGTCGGTCAAACGATCGCCATCGACCCGGCCGACCTCGACGTGCGCCTCATCGCCGACGACACCAGCCTGATCGTCACCGACACCAAGAGTTCGGGCATGTACTGGGTGCCTGGCCGCGACCTGCAAGGCCAAGCCGCCGAAGTGCTCACGCTTTCCGGAGGCCAAGTCAGCTGGTTCCGGGCACCGCACGCCATCCAACTCATCGTCGAAGACGGCCTCGGCCTCCTCGCCGTCAGCAAGCGCGGCGAGGGCGAGACCCTGATCGCCGACGGAGGCGAGTTCGTTCCGCTGTTCGAGCACCCCGTTATCGATGGCAACGCGGCGGGGGCACTGCTGCGCATCTGCGACGACACGAGCTGTCGCTTCGAGATCACCCACAACGAGATCGATGGCGAAACGAGCTGGCGAGTGCCCGATGACTTCGTCAGTCAGGGCGATCGCTTTTTGCTCTCACCCGATGCCCAAGCGATCTTGCGATACACCGAGCACGGCTTCGCCGAGATCTACGAGAACCGCGACCAGAGCGTCAGCTGGGTCACCGGCGCCTCGATGCATCACGCGTCTTGGGGCCCCGACTCGTCGTTCGTCGCCTGGATCGATCTTCTCGGCGCGCCCGAGATCCGAGTCATGTTCATCGATGAACGCGACTGGCTACGGATCGACCTCGACGACATGGGCCTGCCCCGGCCGATCGGCACCGAACTCGTCGTCTTCGAGCAACCCTCCGACGAACCCGAATCGAGCTGACATGGACATCACCCCGCCAGATCGGCCATTCGCGAACGCCATCGAAGACAGCCGGCGGTGGCACGCCGTCGCGTTGCGGCCCGACGACATCATCATCTCGACACCTCCCAAGTGCGGCACCACGTGGACGCAGGGGATCGTCAGCTCGCTCGTGTGGCCCGAAGGGGGAGAGCCCGGGACGCTGTCGGCACGCAGCCCGTGGCCAGACGCCCGCTTCGGACCGACCGAGGCGATGCTCGAACAGGTCGAAGCGATCTCACATCGCCGCTTCCTCAAGTCGCATGCGCCAGCTTGGGCACTGCCGTTCTCGGCTGACGTGCGCTACATCACCGTCTACCGAGATCCGGCCGACGCGCTGGTCTCGTGGGGCAACCACCGCGAATCGATGATGCCCGAAATCATGCGGATGGTGAATGGTGCTGCTGCCGCCGTTGGCGTCGATCCGATGCCAGAGACCTGGGAGGGCGACTGGCAGGTCCTGTTCGACGAATGGCGCGATCTCAGCAACCCGATCATGCATCTGGCCTCGTGGTGGGATCGCCGCCACGACGACAACGTGCTGCTCGTCCACTACGCCGACCTCTATGCAGACCTCGAAGCAGGCATGCGTCGAATCGCAGACTTCCTTTCACTCGATGTGCCTGAGCCTGCATGGCCCCAGGTCGTCGACCGCTGCCGCATGGGCTCGATGCGCGAAGCGGCCCGAGCGGTGCAGCCGCATCGTCGGGTGGGCTTCCGTGACGGCGTCGATTCGTTCTACTTCAAGGGCGGCAACGGCCGAGGCGTCGAACTCCTGCCAACAGATCTGATCGCCAGCGTCGACGCGCTCGCCAGCGAACTCTTGACGTCCGAAGCCGTCGATTGGCTCTACCAGGGCGGCAGCTCGCTACCTGCGTAGCGGTGCCGCCCCAGGAAAGCGGACCGAATAGCTACGAGCGGGACTTCATGAGCGGCATGACCTTTTCGCCGAACTCGGCGGTCGCCACCGGGTAGTCGTCGAACACGCACATCGTGCCCTTGACGCCAGGGATCTGGGCGACCTCGTCGAGCTTGGCTGCGATCGTTGCGTGGCTGCCGACGATCGGGCCGATGTTCAGGTTGAACGCGCCCTGCATCTCGGTGATCTTCTCGGCCGTCGCACCGGCAGTATCGAGTTCGGCCTGGCCCGTCATGAACTTGATCGCCTCGAGATCGGCGCCGTCCTTGTAGCTCTGCCACTTGGCCTCCGCCTCGGCGTCGGTGTCGCCCATGGTGATCTGGAACAGGACGTACACGCCGACGTCGCGGCCGGTCTTCTCGGCGGCAGCCATCAGTCGACCGGCGTCGTTGCGTACGACGTCGAGGTCAGACGTGCCGATGATGAATTGGTAATCGCCGTAGGTCGCACAGAAGTCCATGCCGACATCGGACTGGCCGGCACAGACGAGTGGCACCTTGCCCGCTGCGGGTGACGGGCTCAGGCGGCAATCATCCATCTGGAAGTGCTCGCCCTTGAAGTCGCTGGCGCCGTCGGCCCAGAGCTCTTGCATGATCGTGACGTACTCGGTGGCGTATTCGTAGCGCTTTTCGTAGTACCAGTCGCCGGGCCATACACCCATCTGTGAGTACTCGATCTGGTTCCAGCCCGACACGATGTTGATGCCGAAACGGCCGCCACTGATGTCATCGATTGTCGACGCCATACGGGCGACCATCGCTGGCTCCATCGTTGGAAGTGCGACCGAGGCGTACAGGCCGATCTTCTCGGTCGCCGCCGCCAGGCCAGCCATGAGCGTGAACGATTCGAGGTTGTGGTCCCAGAACTCGGTCTCGCCACCGAAGCCGCGGAGCTTGACCATCGAGAGCAAGAAGTCGAAGCCGTACTGCTCGGCCCGCTCGGCAGTCGTCCGGTTGAGTTCGAAGCTCGGCATGTATTGCGGTGCCGCCTTCGACATCATCCAGCCGTTGTTCCCGATCGGAATGAAGATGCCAACGTCCATGATTGCTCCCTGCGTTTGCGCCACCGAGTGCGACGTACCCAATATGGGGTTTAGCAGCCGAGAGGCCGAGCCGTCAGCTCGACTGGTGTTGGAGCTGGTCGACGACGTGTGCGAGCGGCTCGACATCGGCGTACTTCGCGTCGAGGTCGAAGAGGGTGTTGCGGTGTAGCTCGGGGCTGCGGTCGCCGCAGGCTTCGTCGACGACGATGGGCACGAATCCGTATTGACATGCATCGACGGCGGTCGCTCGAACGCAGCCGCTCGTGGACACGCCACCGATCACCAACGTGTCGATCTTGCGGTCTCTGAGCGTCGCCGCAAGGCCAGTGTCGTAGAAGCTTGAGGCTTGCTGCTTGGTGATCACGGTCTCGCCAGCTTCAGGTTCGAGGCCGGGCACCCATTCGCCGAGCGGGCCGCCTCGATCGAAGACCGAGAGCGCTGCGACCTTGCGGTAGAAGACGCCGCCATTCGCGCCGCCCGGTTCGAACTCGACGCGGCTCCAGAACACGGGGATGTCAGATGCCCGCGCGGCGTCGAGCAGCGACCGGCAACCAGCAACGGCCGCATCGGCTGGCAGGCAGAGAGGAGAGTCGTCAACGAAGTACGCCTGGCACATGTCCACGATGAGCACGGCGGGACGTGCGCCGAACCCCAGTCGGCGATTGAACCCGGCAGCTTCATAGTCCTCGGCCATCGGGTTCGGCTCGCTGGGTTCTGCGTGACTGTGACTCTCGGGCACGCCACGAACCTACTGCGGGTCAACCACCGCAGCGTCTACTGCGCGACCGACGGGCGGTAGCGTCGAGCCATGGCTGATCTCTTGCGTCCCCGGGCTTCCAAGAAGGCAGAGCTACGGGCGCTCCTCGACACCGCGGTGCGCGACCGCAAGCCGCTCGTGCTTCCCGGTTGCTACGACGCACTCGGCGCTCGGCTGATCGAACAGGCCGACTTCGACGTCGTCTACATGACCGGCTTCGGTACGACCGCAGGTTTGCTCGGCCGTCCCGATGTCGGTCTGCTCGGACTTTCCGAAATGGTCGACAACGCCCGACGCATCGTCGACGCCGTTGACAGGCCCGTCGTCGCCGATGCCGACACTGGCTACGGCAATGCGATCAACGTTGTGCGCACCGTGAGCGCCTACGAGTCCGCTGGTGTCGCCGGCATTCACCTCGAAGACCAGATCCTGCCGAAGAAGTGCGGCCATATGGAGGGCAAGCAAGTCGTCCCTCGCGACGAGTTCGTCGGCAAGATCCGAGCCGCCGCTGCCGCCCGCACTGACCCCGACTTCGTGCTCATTGCCCGCACCGATGCACGGGCCCCACACGGCCTCGACGAAGCCATCGCCCGCGCCGAGGACGCCCTCGAAGCTGGCGCCGATGTGCTGTTCATCGAAGCGCTCGAGAACGACGAAGAGATCGCCATCGTCTCAGAACGTTTCGCCGACACTCCGACGGTGTTCAACTGGGCCGAGGGCGGCAAGACGCCACCGCTGACCTATGACCAGATCGCCGAGCTGGGCTTTGCGATCATCATCATGCCGATCGGCACGATGCTGGCCGCGACCGCGGCGATGCAGTCGTTCCTCACCAAGCTCAAAGCCGACGGCACGCCGGCCGCGTTCGGCGATCAGCTCATGGGATTCAGCGACTTCACCGACCTGATCGGGCTGCCCGAGATCAACGAGCTCGAAGCCCGCTTCTCGGGCTAGC
>CAZEMU010000007.1:12074-39314 GCA_964513315.1 uncultured Acidimicrobiaceae bacterium
CAGCGCTACCTGATTGCGACGGGCGTGGTGACTTCGGCGTAGAAGTCGTTGCCCTTGTCATCGACCACGATGAACGCCGGGAAGTCTTCGACGTCGATCTTCCAGATCGCTTCCATGCCGAGCTCGGGATACTCGAGCACCTCGACGTGGCGGATCGAGTCCTTGGCCAGGCGAGCGGCTGGGCCGCCGATCGAGCCGAGGTAGAAGCCACCGTGGGTGTTGCACGCCTGAGTGACCTGCTGGGAACGGTTGCCCTTGGCGAGCATGACGAGTGACCCGCCAGCTGCCTGGAACTCTTCGACATACGGATCCATACGACTCGCCGTCGTCGGACCGAACGAGCCCGACGCATAACCCTCGGGCGTCTTAGCCGGACCTGCGTAATAGATGGGGTTCTCGCGCAAGTACTCGGGCATCTCTTCGCCCGCCTCGAGGCGTTCCTTGATCTTGGCGTGCGCGATGTCGCGGCCGACGACGAGCGTGCCGGTCAGTGCTAGGCGAGTCTTGACCGGGTACTGCGTGAGCTGGTTCCGGATCTCGTCCATCGACTGGTTGAGGTCGACGGTGACGACCTCGTTGCTGAGATCGTCCTCGGTCGTCTCGGGCAGGAACCGCGCCGGGTCCTGTTCGAGTGCTTCGAGCCACACACCTTCGCTATTGATCTTGGCCAGCGCCTGGCGGTCAGCCGAACACGACACGGCGATGCCGACGGGACACGAAGCGCCGTGGCGGGGGAGTCGGATCACACGCACGTCGTGGCAGAAGTACTTGCCGCCGAACTGGGCGCCGATGCCGAAGCCACGCGTCATCTCGAGGATGCGCTGCTCCCACTCGGTGTCGCGGTAGCCGTGGCCAAGCTCGGTGCCCGCGGTCGGCAAACCGTCGAGGTAACGGGTCGATGCCATCTTGGCCATCTCGACCGCGAACTCGGCCGACGTGCCGCCGATGACCACACCCAGGTGGTACGGCGGGCAGGCCGACGTGCCGATCTTGCGGAGCTTTTCGTCGAGGAACGCCGTCAGGCTCTTCTCGTTGAGCAGTGCCTTGGTCTCTTGGAACAAGAAGCTCTTGTTGGCCGAGCCGCCGCCCTTGGCCATGAAGAAGAACTTGTACTCGTCGCCCGGGATGTGTTCGAGCTTGATCTCGGCCGGCAGGTTGTTGCCGGTGTTCTTCTCGCTGAACATCGACAGCGGCGCAAGCTGCGAGTAGCGGAGGTTCGACGTCTGGTACGTGTCGAAGATGCCTTTGGCGATCGCCGGCTTGTCGTCGCCGGGGGTGAGCACGTACTGGCCCTTCTTACCCTTGACGATGGCGGTGCCGGTGTCTTGGCAGCCGGGCAGGATTCCTGCGGCCGCGATGTTGGCGTTCTTCAGTAGCTCAAGCGCCACGAAGTGATCGTTGGGCGATGCCTCGTCGTCATCGAGGATCGCTCGAAGCTGGCCGAGGTGGCTCGGGCGAAGCAGGTGCGCGATGTCACGCATGGCCTCGGACGTCAGCGCCGTGATCGCCTCGTGGTCGACCTCGAGGAAGCTGCGGCCTCCGAGGTCGATCTGTTGCACACCGTCGGTCGAGACCAGCCGATACTCGGTGGTGTCGGGCTCGACGATCGGCGTCAGGTCGGTGAATTCGAACTCAGCCACAGCGGCTCCATTCAGTTCTGGGCCGCTTCGCACGTCGGCGTCGCAGCTCGATCGTTCCGTTTTCGAAGATTCGTTTTCGTTAGCCGAGGGCTGGCGTGCCGAGGTACGGCGGAGGATCGCCAGCCTCGGGAAGCACCGGGTAGCTCCAGCTCATCTGCTTGGCCAGTTCCTTGGTGACGACGTTCCACTCACGTGGGTTCCAACCTTCGGCGGCGTTCACGACGTTGAGGGCGTGATCGATGTGCACGAAGGCGGGCAGACGTTCGAGCTCGAGGCTCTTCACGAAGGCGCGGTCTGGATCGGTGAAGGTCAGGAACTCGTCAGCCATTGGGCCGAGGAACTGCTGGGCTTCTTCGTCGGTGCCGGTGACCAGCCATGCAGTGCGCACGTCGGCGGCGTTGTAGTTCGCCAGCATGCGGGCGGCCGTGTCGATGATCCAGGAGCTCTCGTGGGTGAAGGGATCGAGGATCACCACCGCCAAATGAAAGGTCGTAACCCAGTCCTCAAGCGGACGCGGGTCGCCCTGAAGCGGGTCGAGCTGAATCTCGGGGGAGGGAGCGGTAGCCATCGCCACAAACGCTAGCCGCCAACGGCCGCCATCTGACTGCCCATCTGCGGGGTCGCACCCAAAAGCGCTTCATTTCTGATGGGAGGTGCGACCCCGGGAAGGGGCGGGTTGACAGGTCATGGGTCGGGGGCCGCCGCTAGGTTGGGGCGGTGCACCCGATCGAACGCCTGCGATACGTAGCCCGGGCCTCGCATGTGCCCGCCAAGTACCTGGTTCGTGACACCGCGATGGCGCTGTCGGACTTCGTCGGCGATGACGCCGTGCTGCTGATCTCGTGCAAACGCATTCTCGACCGCCAACCGTCGGCTGCGCCGCTCGTCTGGCTCGTCGCCCACGCACTCGGCGCTCCAAATCCGTCGTCCGCACTCTGGGACGCAGCCGAAGAGATCGAAGGCGACAAGACCGCTGCTGCGCTTGCCTACGAGTTGCCTGACGACGCGACAATCGCAACGATCGGTTGGAGCGACTGGCTCGCCGATGTGCTTCGTGTCCGCGGTGATGTTGGTGTGGTCGTCATCGACATCGATGGCGAAGCCGAATATGAGCTCGAAACGTCCGCCGACCCGGACCAGCACTGGCTCTGCGTTGACCCCAGCGGCGCCGGCCAAGCCCTGAGCGAAGCGACCCACGTCGCACTCGGGCTCGATGCGCTCGGCCCTGAACAGTCGATCGCCCGTCAAGGTGCGCTGATGCTCGCCGCCACGGCCAAGCATCGAGAGATGCCCGTCTGGGGCGTCGCCCCGACCGGCTTTGCTCTCCCAGACCGCATGTACAGCGGCCTCGCTCGGCGCTGGCACGAATCCGAGGCAACCGCGATCTGGGAACGCCCAGTCGAAGAGATCGAGACGGCGCTGTTTGATCGGATCGCGACCCACAAGGGCGTCGTCGCTGCCGTCGACGCGCTGCGCATGAGCGGATGCCCGATCGTCCCCGAACTGTTCTGACCGTTCGGTCCGGTTCCATTTCCGACCGTCGCTGTGACTGAAGCAGCAGATCCGGCCGTCCCGTTCGCTGTTGTCCACCCGCTGCTGGCGTGGTCCGAGACCGAACTGCGGGATCTGCCGTGGCGCCAGACCCGCGACCCGTGGAAGATCTTGGTCAGCGAGATCATGTTGCAGCAGACCCAGGTGTCTCGGGTGATCGATCGCTGGCATGAGTTCTTGGACCGCTTCCCGACGGCGACCGCGTGTGCCGATGCGCCGACCTCCGCCGTCATCGAACTGTGGGCCGGGCTCGGCTACAACCGGCGGGCCGTCAACCTGTGGCGAGCCGCCGTCGAAGTGCGCGACCTCCACGCTGGCGCGTTGCCGACGACCGTCGAGGGTCTCCAGTCACTGCCTGGCGTCGGTCCGTACACCGCTCGAGCGGTCGCAGCGTTCGCGTATGAGCTTGACGTTGGTGTCGTCGACACCAACGTCGGTCGGCTTCTGGCGCGCTGGACAGGCGAGCAGCTCAACGCCAAGCAAGCCCAAGCGTTGGCCGACGCGCTGGTGCCGACCGGCAACGGCTGGCGTTGGAATCAATCGCTCTTCGACTTCGCCGTCGCCGTCTGTGCCAAGAAGACACCGGACTGTGCGAACTGTCCGCTGCGTTCAGCGTGTGCATGGTCGGGCAGGGGAGAAGACCCGGCAGCGGGAAGCGCCGGTGTCTCTGGTGGGCAAGGCCGATTCCAAGGATCCGACCGGCAGGTCCGCGGTCGCATCACCGACGCGATGCGCACCGGGCCGATCCTGACCGCCGATCTGGCCTCGTTCGGTCGACCCGACGACACCGAAGCCACACTGCGAGCCATCGTCGACGGACTCGTCGCGGACGGACTGGCCGTGGAAGACGCGGGCACCCTGCGACTTCCGTAGGCGCTCTATCTCGCGGCCAACGGGCGTGTCGAAAGCCGCCGCCGCGGTGGAGCGGCAGCTCTAGCTTTGAACCCAACCACGAATGATCGACGACGACGAAGGTGTGAACTCTGACCAGTTGGTCGAGAATCGACACGAATGGACTGCAGCCCTACACTCCAGCCAATGGCTGGGATACGTGCGACGTTCTATGGAGTGCGTGGATCCACCCCCTTTAGCGCTGCGTCGCACACCGGTTTCGGTGGCAACACCTGCTGTGTCGTCGTCCACGTCGACGACGAAGCACCGATCATCCTTGACATGGGATCCGGTCTGTTCGGCTACGCCCAAGAGCTCGGTGGCCAGCCGATCCAAGCGACGGTGCTGCTCACCCATTTGCATTGGGACCACGTCGCAGGCTTGCCGTTCTTCTCGCCCGTGCTCGTGCCCGGCGGAGCGATCGACGTCTACGGTCCAGCCGACGAGGGTATGACGCTCGACCAGGCGCTCAATCGACTGGTGTCGCCGCCGTTCTTCCCGGTCACGATGGCTGACTTTGCCGGAGAGATCCGCATCCACGACTTCTGGAACGACAGCCTGACCATCGGCTCCGCCTCGGTGCAGTCGCGCGCCGTCCCTCACACCAGCGCGACGAGCGGGTACCGCATCGAGTTCGGTGGGCGATCCCTGGTCTACGTGCCCGATCACCAGCAGCCGATCGATGATGCCAGCAAGGTCGCCGATTCGGTGCTGGAACTCTGTGACGGCGCCGACTTGCTCATCCACGACGGTCAATACCCGCCGGACCTCTTCGAACAGCGGGCGCACTGGGGTCACAGCACTCCTGGGTATGCCGTCGAGGTCGCCCGCCAGGCTGGCGTCAAGTCGTTGGCGTTGTTCTCGCATGACCCGATGCACACCGACGAACAGCTCGAGGCGATCGAGGTCGACGCCAAGGAACTCGGCGCCGACGCAGGAATCGCCGAGGTCTTCTCGGCTCGCGAAGGCATGACCGTCCACCTCGACTGAACCCGCCGACACGGTTGCATCTCGATCCGGGCGCGCCTGCCAGAATCACGCATGCCCATTTACGCGCTCGGCGAACAAGAACCGACTATTGCTGTCGATGCCTACGTACATCCAGAAGCGGTCATCATCGGTAGTGTCACCATCGGCTCCGGTTCGAGCGTGTGGCCCTGTGCGGTGCTGCGTGGCGACGACGGCGAAATTTTGATCGGCGACGACACCTCGATCCAGGATGGATCGGTGCTCCACACCACGCTGCACTTTTCGACGACCGTCGGTAGTCGCTGCGTGATTGGGCACCTGGTGCACCTCGAAGGCTGCAGCGTGCACGACGAAGCACTCGTCGGCAGCAACTCAGTTGTTCTGCACGGCGCGGTCGTTGGCCGAGGCGCCCTCGTTGCGGCCAGCGCCATGGTGCTCGGCGGCACCGAGATTCCCCCAGGAGCGCTCGCCGTTGGCGTTCCGGCCAAGATCAAGTCGGACCGGGCCGACCAAGACCAGATCCGGATGGCGGCCCAAAGCTACCTGCAGCGCGCCCAGCGCTTTGCCGTGGACCTGCGCCGCCTCGACTGACTGCGGCTCAGAAGCCCAATCGTGCCTGGGCGCCGAGTAGCGGTCGAATCTCGGTGAGCGACCCGACGGGCGTGAGTAGGTTGCCTTGGGCCGCGAAGGTGCCGGCATCGACGACCCGATCGAGGAGCGCCCGTGATTCGACGCCCTTGACACAGGTGCCGACACCGAGAGTCGCCGCTGAACGCACCAGACCGATGATGACGTTTGGGCTGAACGCCTGATCGCGGGACTGGCTACGCGCCGCGACCTTGACGAGTGACGGTCGAAGACGATTGATGACGTGCAGGCTGGTTCCGCCATCGCCGTAGCCGTCCATGACGATCGAGACGCCTAGCTCTTTGAGCGTCGAAAGCGTCGCGATCTCGCGGGAGCCAATCGCTCCGAATTCAGTCGCGTCGACCTCGAACGCAAAATGACGCCCGCTGATGTTGTGACGCCGGAACGCCGACTCCACGCGGCCGCTGAAGTCGGGTGACGCCAGGCTTTGCCCCGACACGTTCACATGCACCCGTGGGGCTCGACCCCTGAGCTCGCGACGCCACGAGCGAGCCACGGCGATGGCCCGTCCGAACATGGCGGCATCGATCGACTCGGCGTGCTCGCGCACCAGGCGCAACACGTCGGTGCCGCTGACCAACGACTCGCCTTCCTCGTGGAGGCGGATGAAGAGCTCGACGCCGACCACCGTGCCGCTCGAAAGCGCATAGATGGGCTGGGCGGCGACATCGAGCCGATCGCCGCGAATTGCATGGAGCAGCTTGGTGCGCAAGGTCGCGTCGGCCGCGATCCGCCCCGCCATTGCGGTGTCGAAGACCTCGACTCGGTCGCCGCCGTGGGCTTTGGCCCGATACATCGCCGCGTCGGCGCGTCCGACGAGGTCGAGGGCCGAGAGGGCGCCGCCACGGTCGAACGCAAGGCCGATGCTCGCCGACAGCGGAAGGTCACCATCTTCGGCGAGCGTTTCGAGGATCCGCTCGGCGACTCTGTTCGCTTGGCCTTCGTGATCGAGCGATTCGCACAGCACGACAAACTCGTCGCCGCCGAAGCGAGCAACAGTGTCTCCGTCGCGCATGCTCGAACGGATGCGATCGGCGGCCCGGATCAGCGCTGCGTCACCCTGGTCATGTCCATGGCGATCGTTGACGGACTTTAGGCCGTCAAGATCGATGAAGAGCGCAGCCATCAAGTCACCGTTGCGCCGACTGCGACGGCGAGCCTGGTCGAGGCGGTCGAGCAGCACGACGCGTGTCGGCAAGCTCGTCAGCGGGTCCGGGGCGACACGGCTTGCATACTCGGTGATCGCCGCGCCGATCAGCACCGTTGCGGTCTGTGGCGTGCCGCTTTGGTCGTGGTGGGGGACCCAGAGCGTGACGGCGGTCGTCGAGCCTGTCTTCGTCTGACAATCGAGCTCACCGGACCAGACCGTGTTGGCCAGCATCTCGGGCACGATGTCGATCCTGATCACATCGGCGATTGCGTCGGTGAATAGGTCGAGGATCGTGGTGTCTCCCTCAAACGATTCTGTCGCCCCATTGCGTTCGATCTCAAGAACTCGAAGACTCGGCACAGAAATGACGGCGCGCGCTGGCAGGGCGCCGTCGTGCTCCATCATCGCGTCTGTTGTTCCCATGCCGTTGCCGAAGCAGAGTGTCGCTCGGCTTACCCCGAGAGCGAGTCTCACGCGACAAACGCTTCGCCGCAAGCCGTGAATTGGGGAAGAAGCAACCCGTCTGATGCGTTGGCCCTCTCACTGCAGTACGTAGAATCAGGCGTACACGTCCGGTTCTGAGGAGCGACATGGCGAACACTGAAGTTGACCTAGGTCTTGGCCGTTACAAGTTGGGCTGGAGCGACGGCGAAGAAGACTATGTTTTCAAGCCAAAGAAGGGCCTTTCGAGCGACATCGTGAACGAGATGTCGTGGATGAAGGGCGAGCCTGCGTGGATGCGCGATTTCCGGCTGAAGTCACTGCAGCGGTTCGACAACCGCGCCATGCCGAACTGGGGCGGCGACGTCAACGGGATTGACATCAACGACATCTATTACTACGTCAAGCCGACCGAGGGGCAGGCCAAGGACTGGGACGACGTTCCCGAGTCCATCAAGGACACCTACGAGAAGCTCGGTATCCCCGAGGCCGAGCGCAAGTACTTCGCTGGCGTCACCGCCCAGTACGAGTCCGAGGTCGTGTACCACAAGAACCGCGTGGATCTTGAGGAGCAGGGTGTCATCTTCACCGACATGGACACCGCGCTGCGCGAGTACCCCGAGTTGGTGCAGGCCTACTTCGGTCGGGTCATCCCACCGAACGACAACAAGTTCTCGGCGCTGAACTCTGCCGTGTGGTCCGGCGGCAGCTTCATCTATGTGCCACCGAACACCGAAGTCGAACTTCCGCTCCAGGCCTACTTCCGGATCAACACCGAGAACATGGGCCAGTTCGAGCGCACCCTCATCATCGCTGACGAGGGCTCCAAGGTGCACTACATCGAAGGTTGCTCGGCACCGGTCTACTCGACCGACTCGCTGCACAGCGCCGTCGTCGAGATCGTCGTCAAGCCCCACGCTCGCGTGACCTACACGACGATCCAAAACTGGTCGAACAACGTCTTCAACCTGGTCACCAAGCGTGCCCGCGTCGAAGAGGGCGGTCACATGGAATGGGTCGATGGCAACATCGGTTCCCAGCTCACCATGAAGTACCCCGCCGTCGTGATGGTCGGCCCCAAGGCCTCAGGCACGGTGCTGTCAGCCGCCTACGCCGGCCCCGGTCAGCATCAAGACGCTGGCGCCAAGATGACCCACGCCGCTCCCGAGACGACCAGCAAGATCATCTCCAAGTCGATCAGCAAGGACGGCGGGCGCACCAGCTACCGCGGCCTCGTGCGCGTCGAACCCGACGCCTACGGCTGCAAGAGCTTCGTGCAGTGCGATGCGCTCATCCTCGACGACGAGAGCTCGAGCGACACGTACCCGTACATGGAGATCGGTTCTTCTGACGCTGTCATCGGCCACGAAGCAACCGTGTCCAAGGTCGCCGAAGAGCAGATGTTCTACCTGATGAGCCGAGGCCTCTCCGAGGAACAGGCCATGGGCATGATCGTCAACGGCTTCATCGAGCCGGTCACCCGTGATCTGCCGATGGAGTACGCCGTCGAGTGGACCCGCCTCATCGAACTCCAGATGGAGGGTTCGGTCGGCTGAGCCGACTCGGGAATCACCATGCCAATGCGTCAGGACTGCAAGTTCTTCGAGAGTCGTAGCTACGCGAGCGGTGACACCGTCCGCAAGTGCGATCTCGACCTCGCGCCCGAAGCGCCGTGGCGGTGCCCCGACGACTGCCCGGCGTATGAACGCCGCATGGCTGACGTCAACTGGGCCCACGGTTCCCTTGTGACCCCTCCGACCCCTGCCGAACCTGAGTCGCTCGGCAGCGACGATTCGATCGCAGCACTGCTCGACGAGGCCGAAGAGATCGTGCGTTCCGCCGGTCCTTCGGTTATCGCTGACCTCGAGGCCGAACGGGCCAAGCGGTCAAAGAAGCGCTTCTCGTTAGGCAAGAAGTCGAGCAACAAGAAGCCAAACAACGCCAGTGGGCGACGCAAGCTCGGAAATCTCGGGCAGTATCTGCGAGACCAACGCAAGAAAGGCCAGTAGTGCGTCCATTTGAACGTGGAACTCACCCCGCAATGGGTGAGGACCAGCGCCGCGCAGCGGCGTCCGAGCGCCTTGACGGCGCCACCCTGCCGAGCTGGGAGCTCGAGGAGTGGCGCTACAGCCCCGTCGCCGACCTCGATCTCGATCAGTACGAACCGGTCGCCGAGGTGGCACCGCTCTCTGCAGACGAGCTCGCTTCCATCCAGGCCGACCATCCAACGCCGAACCTGGCCGTGACCCGCAACGGTCGCGTGGTGCACAGCCAAGGCGCCATCGAGATCGTCGCCGATATCGACGGAGCAGTCGCCAGCAACGGTGACCTGTTCGCGGACATCAACCAGGTCTATGCGGCCGAAACGATTGTCGTGCGGGCCAAGGCCGGCGCCATGGTCATGGACGACATCGTGATCGTCCACCTCATCGACACCGACGGTGCAGCCGTGTTCACCCGGCTGCACATCGAGGCGGGCGAGTCGTCTGCGCTCAAGGTGCTCGAGGTCTTCACGTCCGAGGACGTCGACGCACTCGTCGTGCCACATATCGAAGTCGCATGTGCCGATTCGGCCAACGTGGGTTATGTGGGCCAGCAGCATCTCGGTCCTCGGGTCTGGCAGATCGGCTCACAGGTAAGCGAGGTCGGCCAGCAAGGCACCTTCCGTTCCTCGCTGGGCGCGTTCGGTGGCCAGTACGCCCGCCTGCGCAGCGATTGCCGGCTCGTCGGGCGAGGCGCCCACGGCGACCTCGATGCTGTCTACTTCGGCGATCGTGACCAGGTACTCGACTTCCGTACGTTCCAGGATCACGACGCTCCCGACACGACCAGCAACCTGCTGTTCAAGGGTGTTGTCGACGACTCGAGCCGGGCGATCTACACCGGCCTGATTCGCGTCGCCGAAGAAGCCCCTGGCACCCGGGCATTTCAGACGAACCGCAACATCAAGCTGGGCGAGAACTCCTGGGCCGAATCGGTCCCGAACCTCGAGATCGAAACCGACGACGTCCGCTGCAGCCACGCTTCGACCGTCGGCCCAATCGACGAAGAGCAGCGCTTCTACCTCGAGACCCGTGGCGTCCCGCCCGAGGTCGCCGATCAGCTCATCGTTGCGGGCTTCTTCGATGAAGTGATCGAAGACCTTCCGATCAAGTCCGTCGCGGACTCGGTGCGCACCGCCGTGCAGGCCAAGCTCGCCCAAGTCCCGGCCAAGGCAGGTGCCTGACATGAGCGAAGAACTCACTCGCATCTGCGCCGAAGACGATGTCGAAGTCGGCGCGGCCAAGCGCTTCGACGTGGGCGACCACCGCATCGCCGTCGTCCGAGGCGAAGACTGTTGGTACGCCATTGGCGACGAATGCAGCCATGCTGACTTCTCGCTCGCCGAAGGCGAAGTCGATCTCGAAGACTGCACGCTCGAGTGCTGGAAGCACGGCAGCCTGTTCTCGCTGACGTCAGGCGAAGCCGAGACGCTGCCCGCGACCCGCGCCGTCCCCGTGTACGAAATCCGCGTTGCTGACGGCGAAGTCGCCGTGCTCCTTCCCACCGAAAGCGATGACTGATGAGTGAACTGATCATCGACGACGTCTCCGCCCGCATCGGCGACAACCAGATCCTTCGCGGCGTGAACATGACCGTCAAGAGCGGCGAGGTCCACGCCATCATGGGGCCGAACGGCGCCGGCAAGTCGACGCTCGCTGGCGTCATGACCGGCCGTCCCGACGTGACCGTCACGGGCGGCTCGATCACCCTCGATGGCCAAGAGCTGCTCAACATGTCGCCGTTTGAACGGGCCCAGGCTGGCCTGTTCCTCGTCATGCAGTACCCGACTGAGATCCCCGGTGTGCGTGTCCCCGACATGATGCGGGCTGCGTTCGATGCGTCGGGCCGTGATGCATCCGAAGTCGACGCTCGTATCGCTAGCGAGGCCGAGCGCCTCGAGATCCCGCACGCGCTGCTCAGCCGCCCGGTCAACGTCGACCTGTCCGGCGGCGAGAAGAAGCGCAACGAGACACTGCAGCTCGGTGTGCTCGGACCCAAGTTCGCCGTCCTCGACGAACTCGACTCGGGCCTCGACGTCGACGCCATGCGTCTCGCGTCGTCACGTGTCGAACAAGAAACGAACGACAACGGCCTTGGCGTGATCGCGATCACCCACTACAACCGGCTGCTCGATGAGCTCAACGCCGACGTCGTGCACGTGCTCGTCAACGGTCGCATCGTCGACTACGGACCCGCTGAACTCGCCAACGAGATCGAAGCCCGTGGCTATGACCGTTGGCTCGCAATGGGTGCAACCGAGGTCGGTGTCGGCCTTGGCGGCTCGCTCGGCAAGCTCATGGCGCCCGCTGGCGCTGGTGCTGCAGCCGACGACCCGTTCGCCGATCCGCTGGCCTAACTCCAAAAAGTTTCGGGGTCGCAGCTGAAACGTTTCATCGACGGCCGCGGGCGTCCTAGCGTGGTGCCATGGCCCGTCCGGTGAAACTTGATGATGCACAAATCGAAGCCCTGTTGGCGACGGTCCCCGAGTGGGAACGTCGTGACGACACGTTGTTTCGGGCCTTCCGTTTCACCAACTTCCGGACCGCGTTCGCGTTCATGACGCAGTTGGCGATCGTGGCCGAAAAGCTCGATCACCATCCCGAGTGGTTCAATGTCTACAACCGCGTCGACATCACGATGACGACCCACGATGCGGACGGCATCACCGTGGTCGACGGCGAGTTTGCGAGAACGGCCGACGAGATCGCGCTCGAGATGGGTGCGCAGTGACCGAGTCGCTTCCGGCGCCGTTCGTTGGACTGCGCACCGAGATCAAGCCGGAGTGGATCGACTTCAACGGCCACTTCAATGCTGGCTACTACATGGTCGTGTTCGACGATGCGATCGGGCCGTGGATGCGCTTCATCGGCCTCGACGACGACCATCGGGCCAAGCACAACGTCAGCACGTTCACGGTCGAGGGCCACATCACCTATGACCGTGAGGTCGCCGAAGGCGAGCCGATCGAGATCCGCACCCAGCTGTTGGGCTTCTCGGACAAGGCCGTCCATGCGTTCCAACAGATGCATCATGCGACCGAAGGCTGGCTTGCGGCGACGAACGAAGTGATGTCGCTCCATATCTCCATGGAGACCCGTCGCAGCGCCCCGATGGCACCCGAGGTGCTGGCGCGGCTGGCAGCGGTCGAGGCTGCGCACTCGGCGCTCGCTGTGCCGCCTCAGGTCGGAAGCACCATCGCGATCCGGCGCTGACGCTTCGGCAAGCCCAGCGAGCCGCTTGCAGTTCTCTGACACCGGCAACCTAAGTTCGTGGCGTGGTGGCAGCCCAGGGGATCGCACGAGAACTACAGCCGCTCACGGCCGATGCCGCTGCCGCGTTGCCCGCACAGCTCGGCGTGTTCGAGATCGTCGATGGCCAGGGCGCGTCGGTGTACTTCGGCGCCGCGGGAGGGCTGGAACCGTTCGGGCTGCGCACCGCACTTGCCGCAGCGGCCCAACGCTGGGACGAGGCCAGCTTTCGCTATGAGACCACCCACGCCTATATGACCCGGTGGCAAGAGCTGCTGATGCTGCATGCGGCGGCACATGGAGAGGTGCCCGTCGCGAACGCCGGTGACGCGCACCGCATCGGCCGCCTCAGCTAAGGAACCGCACGGATGGACTTCCAACCCACCGAGGAACAGCAACTCATCGTCGACACCGTGCGTCGCTACGTGCGCGAAGAGATCGAGCCGCTCGAAGCCAGCCTTGATCCCGACGCTGGCGAACTATTGCCCGAAGACCAGACCCGACTCGTTGCCATGGCGAAGGAGATGGGCTTCTACGGTCTGGACATCCCTGAAGAGTTCGGCGGCCCGGGCCTTGACACAACGACCCGGGCCCTCATGGCTATTGAGATGAGCCAGCACCGCGCCGGGCTCTACAACCCTTGCTACGGCACCTTCGGCGGAGCTGGTCTGGCCCAGCTGTACGAGGCGACCGAGGCCCAGAAGGAGCGCTACCTCTACCCGGCGCTTCGGGGTGAGAAGCGGGGCTGCTTCGCGCTCACGGAGCCATCGGGCGGAAGCGATCCAGCTCGTGCGATCAGGACTCGAGCCCACCAAGACGGCGACGAGTGGATCATCAACGGTTCGAAGCTCTACATCTCGGCCGCTGATACGGCCGACTTCGCGCTCGTGTTCGCTCGCACGAGCGACGATCCGGGGCGCAATGGCGTGACCGCGTTCATCGTCGACACCGATACGCCCGGTTTCCATGTCGAGCGAGTGGTGCACACGCTGCGCTCGACGCACTACGCGACCGAGCTGTCCTTCATCGAGATGCGCGTTCCGCACGAGGCCGTGCTGGGCGACGTGAACCGAGGCTTCGCGATCGCCAATGACCGCTTGAGTCGCCAACGGATTCCGTACGCGGCTGGCTGCATCGGTCCTGCGATCAAGGCGCAAGAGATGGCGGTCGAGTGGGCCAAGAACCGAGAGACGTTCGGCAGCACGCTCGCCGAGAAGCAAGCCGTGCAGTGGATGATCGTCGACAACGAGATCGACATCCGTCACGCCCGATGGTGCGTGCTCGAAGCCGCGCAGCGAGCCGACCGTGGCGAGCGCTTCCGGACCGAGGCCGCCATGGCCAAGCTCGTCGCGTCGGAAGCGTCGGGCCGAGTCGTCGATCGGGCGATGCAAATCCACGGCGGCATCGGCATGACCAAGGACCTGCCGCTTGAGCGCTGGTACCGCGAGCTGCGGATCCGCCGAGTCGGCGAAGGGCCGAGCGAAGTGCAACGGCTCATCATGGCGAGAGAGATTCTCGGCGGCAGCTTCAAGTGACGATCAACTTGGGCGCCGGCGATCGGCCGCTTCCGCTGGCGGGTGTCACCGTGCTGGACCTCGGCCAGATCTATCAGGGGCCGTACTGCGGCTTCTTGCTGGCCATGGCGGGAGCGAGGGTCATCAAGGTCGAGCCGCCGACGGGGGAACAGAGCCGGCGCCGGGGCCCAGGGTTGCCGACGGCGATGCTGAACACCCACAAAGAGGCGATCGCGATTGACCTCAAACAGCCGGCTGGGCTTGAGGTCATGCTGGGGCTGGTCGAGCATGCCGATGTGATGCTGATGAACTTCCTGCCAGGCGTGCCCGAGCGGCTTGGCCTTGGCTACGACGTCGTGCACGGCCGTAACCCCGGACTCGTGTTCGCCCAGGCGTCTGGCTTCGGTGTGCGCAATCCCGATGGAGAGCTGGTTGCCGACCCGACGGCAGCCATGGACATCACGATCCAGGCGGCCTCGGGAGCGATGACGACGACTGGCTACGAAGACACGCCGCCGCTCAAAGCTGGTGTCGCCTACATCGACTTCTTGGGCGGTGCGCACCTCTATGGGGCGATCACCACCGCGCTGTTCGAACGTGAGCGCACCGGTATTGGTCGCAGCGTCGAGGTGTCGATGGCTGATGCCGCACACTTTGCGCTCACCAGCCCTCTGGCAATGTGGCAGGCGACTGGGCACACCGTGCGGCCGGGCAACCGGCAGGCCAGTGGCTTCGCCCCGTACAACGTCTACCCGTGTTCCGACGGCTGGATCGCGATCATCACCGTTGCTCCCCGACACTGGCCATCGCTCGCCGAAGCAATGGGGCGCACCGAGCTCGCAACCGACGAACGGTTCGCGACGCCCGCCGATCGCACCCGCAACGTTGACGCCCTCGATACCGAGATCGAGGCCTGGACGTCGACACAAGCCCGCGACGACGTCGTCCAGATCCTGCGCCAGGCGCATGTGCCCGCTGCGGCCGTGCGAACCGTTGATGAAGCTGTCCGAGACGAGCGACAACACGCACGACGGTCACTGCAGTGGGTCGATGACCCAGACCTTGGGACGGTGCCGCTGGCCTATAGCCCGATCCGGTTCCACGAGAGCCCGATCTATGAACTTGACCCGCCGCCAGGGATCGGGCGAGACACCGACGTCATCCTTACGGATCTGCTCGGGATGAACGTCGATCAGATCGAAGCGCTGCGCTCGAACGGCACGGTCGTCTGAACCTGCTAGTCGCTTGCGCCTCGGCGTTCGCGTTTGCGGGTCATGTTGTCGGCGAGCCGAGGTGCCTCGCCGGGCTTGGACCACGGGCAGACCGCAATACAGATGCCACAGCCGTAGCTTTCGGCAAAGTAGGGAAGGCAGCGGTCGAAGTCGACCGCCCACTTCGTCACGCCTCGAACGAGGCGCCGATCGGGAGCGATGGCATCGGGCGGGCACGCATCGGTGCAGATGCGACAGCCCAGACAGAAGTCATCGGCGCCGAACACATCCGGCTCCGTGGCCACGAGCGGGGCATCGGTCAACACGGCTGCGAGCCGGAACGAACTACCCAGCTCGCGATTGATGATTGATCCGTGCTTGCCGAGCTCTCCGAACCCGGCCTCGATCGCAGCGGGCACCATCTGCATGGGGCCTGCCCCGGGGCCACCATGCCCCTCGGCGTCAAAGCCGCGGGCCCGGATGAAGTCGGCCAACGCCCGAGCCGCGGCGGTGCCGCGGTTGTACTGACGATGCACCTCCATGGCCGAGTGATGCTCAGGTGCCGTCGCTAGCTCGGCATGGTCCATCGCCAGCCCGAGCATGATCACGAACGGCAGCTCGCTTTGGCGTCCTTCGAAGAACCACTCGGGCTGCGGTCGAGCGACGCCGACGAGTTCAACGCCGTGGCCAGCCTCGCTCGTTGCAAAGTCGCGAATTGCAGACACCCACTCGTCGGGCGTTGCTTCGTGTGGGCGCTCAGCCACAGGGACTGGCGTGTGTCGATCATCGGTGCGAAGCACGGTCCGCAGCTCTGGGTGCTCCATGAACTCGGCTGTCATACGTCGCTGGACCGCACCGTGGGCCAGCTTGGCGGGGTTCGCCCACATCACCAGCGTTGGCTGTCGGATCGCGTCTTCGTGCCAACCGTTCAGCTCGTTGCCCGACGTCGAGCCCATCAGCTCGATGAGCTCGTCAGGCGCCTGCCAGACCGGCGTCGTGCGCTCCATGCGGCGCTTACGGGTCACCGTGGGTCCTCGCCCTGGTGTTCGGAAGCGGGGTGCGAGTGAACTCTGCCGCCGCGCAGATGCTGAGCCACAGATCGCTAGGAAGGTCGAGACCGTCCCGCGTACGTTCGGTGCGGCGCTGATGCTCACGATCACCCGGTAGCAAGACCGGTTCGTTCTTGTTGAGCGGTTCTGCAGCCAGATACCAATCGGTGTAGGCGGTCACGTCAGCGGCGAACGTGTCCTCGACATCGATCCGTTCGGGATCGATGTAGATCGACAACATGCCGTTGCAGAACGGCACCACGTCAGGGCCAGCAGTGCCTGAACCCGTGAGCGCTCCAGCGAGCAGCTCGCACATGACCGAGAGCCCAGCACCCTTGTGGTTACCCATGGCTCGCAGAGCACCGGGGCCGTCTAGCGAGCGAGGTCGTTCACCCGGCACGATCTCGCCGTACAAGGCGGCAGGGTCGCCCGTAATCCCGTCGGGTCCAACGAGCGCGTCGTCGGGTACCGGCGGCCCGCCCTGGGCTGCGACGGCAGTCTTGCCCTCGGCGACGATCGAGGTGGCGAAGTCGAGAATCACCGGTCGGTGATCGGGGCGAGGCACGCCGAACGCGTAGGGGTTTGTTCCCATTCGGCGGGCGGCGGAACCAAACGGCGCGACCAGGCGGCTGTTCGCCACGTTGACGATGTGCAGGGAAACGAGACCGGCTGCGGCCGCTTGCTCCGCAAAGGCCCCAATACGGCCCAGATGGCCCGAGTGTCGAAGCGCAACGGCAGCGAGCCCATGCTCACGGCACCGTTCAATGCCCAAGTCGACCGCGATCGGCCCGACCGTTTGACCGAAGCCGAACAGGCCGTCGAGCACCACCATCGAGCCGCCGTCCATGACGGTCTCGGGCGTCTTGTCCTTGTGCACGATGCCTTCGTCAAGCATGTGCACGTAGCGCTGGACGCGCACGACACCGTGACTGTCGTGGCCGGTCAGGTTGGCGTCGACCAAGTTGTCGGCGATTCGCCGGGACTCGTCAGAGGTGCAACCGGCGTCAACGAAGATCGCCGTGACAAAGTCCGTCAGCTCTTGGGCGCTCAGATTGACGGCGTCGCTCATGGACCGACGTTAGTCACCCGGTCCGTTGCGACGCGAGTGGTCAGCCGTGGACGCGGAGGCGATCGATTTGGTACAGCTCGATGGGATCCCGGATACCGCGAAGTTCGTGCGGGCCGAGCGAGGTCCTCGAGACGGTGCCCGGCAATGCATCGACGACCGATTGGGTGGCAACGATGGCGTCGGGAAACGACATGCCAACGATGCGCGATGCGATGTTCACGATCGTGCCGTAGTAGTCGCCGCCGCTGTTGATGACTTCGCCCCGGCTCAGCCCGACCCGCATGCCGTCGAGCCCAGCCGTGTCTCGACACACCGACGTGAGCTGACGTGCGACGCGCACGGCTTCGTCGGTGTGCTGGGTGACGAACATGACTTCGTCGCCGATCATCTTGACGACGGTGCCGCCATTGGCGACGACGATCTCTTGGACCTCGGATTCGAACTGGCCGATGACATCCATGAACTGTTCGGCGTCGGCCGCTTCGGTGAACGCGGTGAAGCCAACCAGGTCGGCGAAACCGATCACCAGCCGCTGCAAGGCGGCGCTGCGTGTCTCATCGACCCGCATGTCGAGTCCCTCGTCGGCGATGAAGCCGGCCAGGTGTCGACGGATCAGCGTGGCGGTTGCTTCGAGGAACGTCGGCAGCGACGAATCGATCAGCTGGGTGTAGGCGACCACGGCGTCGGCGAGCGGGGCAGGGGAGTTGTCGATGGGGGTCGCAAAGTTGACCCGCAGCATCGAAGCGGTCGCTCGGGCGATCCGGGCGCTGCTGTTGCCGACGACTCGCACCATCGACAGCGTCTCTTCTTCGCCCAAGATGTTGCGGACGCCGGCGAAGAACCGGGTGGCATCGAGTTCGTCTGCCGTCAGGCCCATGCCGCTGCCGGCTTGCAGGCCCATGGCCAGGCGCACGCGTTGCGAGAAGTCGCTATCGATGCCGACGCCAGCGAGGGCTGCGTCCGCGTCGGTGCCGTGCCATGCGCGTTCACGTACCCGGCGGGCCGATGCCATGCGTTGGATGCCGTGCTCCTCGATCTCGTCGAGGGTGACGCCCAGGTCGACCAGGTATTGCACGGCCGCGACGAGATCCTCGTCATCGCGGGCGCGGGCGTGAGAAATCTCGCGGCGCTGGAGTTCCTCGAAGGTCACGGGGGACATGGCGTGCCACGGTAGACGCCCCGTGCGACAACGAGGACCCGCTCAGTCGGTGGGTTCGATCCAGGTTTCTTGGACTCGCACCCAGCGAAGTCCGTTCGGCCCATCAGGATCGCGCCGAAACACGACGGTGCTCCGGCGCTGGTTGGAGCGGTCGTCGCGAAGCGAGTGCACCTCGACGTACTCGGCGACCACCACGTCTTCGGTCTCGAGGATCAGCTGCAGCCCTTCGACCGAGATCGCCAGCTCGCTCGTATGGCCAATGCCTGACTCAAGCTGGGCCATGACCTGATCCCGTGACGTGACCGCTCCATACGGCCCCGCCATCGTGAAATCGTCGGCCAAGGCCGCCGCAGCGCGGTCGAGCGACGTCGTGTTCCCGAAGAAAAGCTCCTCGAAGAAGTCGTGGAGTTCGATGATCTCGGTTTGCCACGGCGGACGTGGCTCAGCATCCATAGATGCCAGGTTGTCAGCTCTGGAGAGCCTCTGCCAGCGTGTTCCAGCCGAGCGTGGCGCACTTGATGCGGACCGGGTACTTGACGACGCCCTTGAGGGCCTCGAGATCGCCCAGCTCGACGTCTGGAGGCTCGGGCAACACGCCCGAGTCGTCGTCTTCGAGCGACTGCTCGTGGATCGACATCATCGACTTCACGGCGGTGGACAGCTCGCCGACCTCGTCGAGGGACTTGCCCTTGATCGCTGCCGACATCATCGATGCAGACGCTTGGCTGATCGAACAGCCCTGGCCGCCGATCGCGATGTCGGTGATCACGTTGTCCTCGACCTGCACGTACACGTGGACTTCGTCACCGCACAGCGGGTTCAGCCCTTCGGCATGCTGCGCAGGAGGAGTTTGGAGTTCGCCACGGTTCCGCGGTGAGCGGTAGTGATCGATGACGATTTCCTTGTAGAGGTCTTCGAGCCCGGCCATCTCGTGTGCTGCCTTTCCGGGTAGATCGCTAGTCGAGGAGGGTGACGCTCAGAACGAGAAGAGGTCTGAGGCGTCGTCGAGTGCTTCGACGAGTCGGTCGACGTCGGACTCGTCGTTGTAGATGTACAGCGAAGCTCGGGCGGTTGCACCTACGCCGAGTTCTTTCATGAGCGGCTTGGCGCAGTGATGCCCGGCCCGCACGTTGACGCCGTGCTCGTCGAGTACCTGCGACAAGTCGTGCGGGTGCACGTCCTTGTATTCGAAGGAGAACACGCCGCCGCGTTCAGATGGCTCGCTCGGTCCATGCACCGTCACGTCGTCGCCGTGGCGCTCCTTGATGGTGCGCAGGAAGTACGCCGTGAGTTCGATCTCGTGGCGGCGAACGGCATCCATGCCCAAGCCGTCGAGATAGTCGATCGCCGCGCCAAGGCCAACGATCTCAGCGATCGGTGGTGTGCCGGCCTCGAACTTGTGGGGGAGTTCTGCGGTGGTGAAGCCGTCGAGGGTGACGTTCGAGATCATGCCGCCACCGCCGAGGAAGGGCGGCATGGCTTCGAGGATCTCGCGACGGGCCCAGAGCACGCCAACGCCGGTCGGGCCACACATCTTGTGCCCCGAGAACGCCATGAAGTCGACACCGAGGTCGGCCAGGCGAGTCGGCAGGTGCGGCACGTACTGGCAGGCGTCGATCGCAACGAGCGCACCGGCGGCATGGGCGGCTTCGGCGATGCGAGCGATCGGAGGAAGCGTGCCGAGCACGTTGGACATCGCCGTGAACGACACCAGCTTGGCGCCATCGAGGAGCGTGTCGAGGTTCGACAGGTCGAGGTGGCCGTCTTCGCTGATGCCGATGAAGCGCAGCTCGATGCCTCGTTCGGCGGCGAGCATGTGCCACGGCACGATGTTGGCGTGGTGCTCGATCACTGTCAGCACGACGGCGTCGCCGCGCTGCAGGTTTGCTCGGCCCCAGCTGGCCGCGATCAGGTTGATCGCTTCGGTTGCGTTCTTGGTGAAGATGACTTCTTCGGGCTCGCTGGCGCCGATGAAGCGGGCGACCTTGGTGCGGGCGCTTTCCATGCGGCGCGACGCCTGGTCGCTCAGGTAGTACGCACCGCGGTGCACGTTGGCGTTGGCCTCGACGTAGAAGGAGTCCATGGCCTGCAGCACCTGGCGAGGCTTCTGCGACGTGCCCGACGAGTCGAGGTAGACCAGGTCGCGTCCGTTCACGGGCCCGTCGAAGATCGGGAAATCAGCGCGAACAGCCGCCGTGTCCAGACTGGGCTGGCCAGCGTTGGTCATGTGCGGAAGGCCTCGTAGCCGTCGTTCTCGAGCTTCTCGGCCAGTTCCATGCCGCCACTGGCGACGATCTTGCCGTCCATCAGGACGTGCACGTGATCGGGCTTGAGCAGGTCAAGCAGGCGGCGATAGTGGGTGATGGCGAGCACGCCCATTTCGGGGCGGTCCTCTTTGACGGCACGAACGCCGCTGGCGACGATGCGCAGTGCGTCGACGTCGAGGCCGCTGTCGGTCTCGTCGAGGACGGCGATGTCGGGTTCGAGCATTGCCATCTGCAGAATCTCAGCCCGCTTCTTCTCGCCGCCCGAGAAGCCCTCGTTGAGGAAACGCTCGGCGAAGCGGGCGTCCATCTCGAGGCGATCCATCCAGCCCATGATGCGGCGGCGGGTGTCGAGCACGGAGACGTCTTCGCCTCGGCGGGCTCGCACGGCCTGCTGCAAGAAGTTGTTCACGGTCACGCCGGGAATCTCTTGCGGGTACTGGAACGCCAGGAACATGCCGTGCTTGGCACGTACATCGGGATCCCAGTCGGTCACGTCGTCACCGTGGAGCAGTACTTCGCCCTTGGTGACCTCGTACTCGGGGTTGCCGAGCAGCGCGCTGGCGAGCGTCGATTTCCCGGAGCCGTTGGGGCCCATGATTGCGTGGACCTCGCCAGCCTGAATTGCGAGATCGATGCCAGCCAGGATCTGGGTGTCCTCGGCGGCAACATGCAGATCGCGGACCTGGAACAGGCCCTGTTCTGGGGAGTGAGCTTCAGCCATAGTTGAGGAGAGTCTACGCCGGGGGCTCGCTGCTTCTACTGGCCGAACGGGCCCTCACGCTGTGACGTATGGACCCTCGATTTGGGGAAGCAGATTGAGGGCGCAAGACAGCTAGGTTCAGCGAGTGCACGTTGGCGTCATCGGAAGCGGCCCCGCTGGCCTGATGGCGGCCGAGGTGGTGGCGACCGCGGGACACCAGGTCACGGTCTTCGAGCAGCACCGATCGCCGGGCCGCAAGTTCCTGCTCGCGGGCCGCAGCGGCTTGAACCTGACCCACGCCGAACCGCTCGAAGCATTGCTGGAGCGGTACGGGCCGGATCGGCCTGCGCTCGAAGCTGCGGTGCGTGCGTTCGACCCTGACGCAGCGCGCGACTGGTGCGCTGGCCTGGGCGAGGACACCGTGGTTGGCACGAGCGGCCGGGTGTTTCCGGCCTCGCATCGGGCCACACCGCTGCTACGAGCGTGGCTCGCTCGGCTGGCATCGCTGGGTGTCGAGATGCAGCTTCAGCATCGCTGGACAGGCTGGGCCGATGATGCGCTTCGATTCGAAAATGGCGATGGGGCCGAGGTCGTCGTGGACACGGATGCGACCGTGATCGCGTGCGGTGGGCCGAGTTGGCCGAGAGTCGGCGGCGACGGGTCATGGAGCGAGGCCTTCGCTGATGCCGGTATCGGGCTGACACCGTTCGGGCCGGCAAACTGCGCAGTGACGGTCGATTGGACCTCAGCGATGCTGGATCGTCACGAAGGCGACCCGCTTAAGAACATCTCCGTAGCTGCGCTGGGCTCTGGCGATGCGGTCCGAGGCGACGTCGTGATCACCAAGGCCGGGCTCGAAGGCGGACCGATCTATGCGCTCTCACGTGCGCTTCGCGCATCCGCCGAGCCGACGCTCGTCTTTGACCTTCTGCCGGACCTTGACGTCGAAGCGGTAACGGAACGACTGCAGCGACGCCGCAAAGGCGCGACGCAGACAGCGTGGCTACGCAACGCCGGTCTGAGTCCGGTCGCGATTGCGCTGCTGCGCGACGCGACAGGCAACCTCCTTCCCGACGATCCGGCCGAGATGGCCTCGCTCGTGAAGTCGACCGAGCTTGCGATCACCGGCCTCGCGTCGCTCAGCCGGGCGATCTCGTCGTCTGGCGGTGTCGCGCTCGGCGAGGTCGACGAGCACTTCATGCTTCGGTCGCTTCCCGGCGTCTTCGTCGCGGGTGAGATGCTCGACTGGGAAGCCCCAACTGGCGGCTACCTGCTCCAGGCGTGCTTCAGCACCGGAGTCGCCGCGGCCCGAGGTGTCTTGCGCCACCTTGATTCGACAGCAACTGGCAGCTGAGAGCTTCAGCGTTGAAGCTCCTGACTGCCAGTTGGAGCTGATGTCAGCATCTGGCAGCCGAGCGCATCACGAGTGATGTTCTGAGCTGCCAGTTGCGCTGGCTGCGGAAGTTCGCGCCACGACGGGTCGGCTGCGTAGCGTGGCGCCAATGACCACGCAGCTCTCGCCACGCCTGTTCGACGCAATCGGCATCGAAGTGCCGATCGTCCAATCCGGCATGGGCGGCGTCGCCGGGCCGGAGCTGGCCTCGGCGGTGTCGAACGCCGGTGGCCTCGGCGTGCTCGCTGCGTTGCGCCTCGAGCCCGACCAGGTTCGAGCCGGCATCGCCCAGATGCGAGAGCTGACCGACCGCCCCTTCGGCGTGAACATCTGGCTCCACGATGACGTCCGTACGCCGCCGGACCCTGACTCGATCTCGGATGACGTCGTGCGTGGCGCCCAGTCGGTGTTCAACGAGTTCCGGCCCCGCTTCGGCCTGGCCACCTCGCTGGAGCGACCGCCCGCAGGCGCTGACCTCGTGAACGCCGCGCTTGAAGTGATGATCGAGGAACGGATTCCCGTCTTCTCCGCCGCCATCGGCGTGCCCGAGGCGGCACTGGTCGAGCGCTTTCATTCGGTGGGCACCAAGGTCGTGGCCATGGTCGCCACGCTCGATGACGCGATCGCTGCGGTCGCCAATGGGTGCGACGCAGTGGTCGCTCAAGGCACCGAATCCGGCGGGCACCGAAGCTATGGGCAGAAGCACGATCGAGCGGGCGCCATGGGGCAGAGCACGTTGGCGCTCGTGCCGCAGATCGTCGACGTCGTTGGGGCGCAGGCGCCGGTACTCGCAGCAGGCGGCATCGTCGACGGTCGAGGCATGGCGGCGATGCTGGCGCTCGGCGCCGATGGCGTGCTGCTCGGAAGCCGGTTCGTGGCGACGCAAGAGTCTCAGGCGAGCGAGCTTTGGAAGCGGCGAATGACCGAAGGCGACCGTACGACGACGATGACCGACGGGTTCACCGGCCAGTGGGCCCGAGTCCTGTCATCGGACTTCACGGAGGCCTGGGAAGCTTCTGGTCACGAGGCGTTGCCGGGTCTGCTGCAGGCCGCCGCGGGGCGTGATGTCATCGCGGCCGCCAAGCGGGAGAACGACGACCAGGTCCAGCCGCTGTACGCGGGCGCGGCGGTCGCGTCGATGGCCGGCATCCCCGGTGCGGGCGAGGTCGTCGCTGATATCGCCGCCGAGGCCGCCTCGATCCTCGGTCGTTGACAGAGTCAACCTTTCATAAGGTTGCAGGTGTCTGACACCTGTAACTTCTCGCGTGGCGCAGCGCTAGGGGCTGAGCTGTGCGATCTCGTCGGGGGAGAAGCCGAGATCGGTGAGCACCTCGGCGGTGTGTTGACCCAGCGATGGCGCTGCGGTGGTCACGCCGACCGGCGCATCGCTGAACGAGAACGGCATGCCAACGACCCGGTGCTCGCCGTAGACGTCGTGTTCGAGATCGACGACGTACCCGTTCACCTCGACTTGCTCGGTGCGAATCGCCTCGTGCGGGGTGTTGTAGGGCGAGCACGGGTAGCCGATCGCCGTGAGCTCCGCCATCCATTCCGCAGTAGTCCGCGTGGCGAAGAAGGCTTCGGCCTGTTCGACCGTCGCCCGAGTGTGGGGATCGTCTTCGGTCGCTGACGCCGGAAGTCGGTCAACTTCCGTGAGCTCGTGGAAACGAGTCATCAGTCCGGGCGAGTAGCCGGCGATCGAGATCAGGCCGTCGGAGGTGCGGTACGGCCTCACGTACAGCCGGTAGAGCCCGCCGAGCGCCACAAGGTTCGCTTCGAAATGGCTTCGCTGGTCATCGAAGCCGGTGCCGGCTTGGCGAAGCAACGCCAGCTCCTCTCGAAGACCTGCCGTCCTCTCGGCGTCGGGCGCGAAGCCACTCATCAACGGCGTGCCGAGTGCGAGGGCGGTGCCCAGCAGCGATGCGTCAACCCGCTGGCCCTCACCGGTTCGCTCTGCGTGACGCAATGCGGCCAGCACGGCGGCAGCGGCGTAGCCACCGCTGCCGAAGTCGACGATTGCCGGACGTGTTGCCAGTGGCGTGTCGTTGACCGAGCGGTTCATCGACCAGCCCAGTCCCGAGGCGCCTTGGATCAACGGGTCGTAGCCGCCCCGGTCAGCATCGGGCCCGATCGGACCAAAGGCCGTGAACTCAAGCGAGACAAGCGACGGCTTCACGGTCTTGACCCGGTCCCAATGCAATCCGTAGCGCTCGAAGTCGGTTCGCTTCAGCCCGATCAACAAGATGTCGGCCCACCCGATCAGCCGATCGAGGACCGGACGAGTCGCCTCGTCGGTGAGGTCGAGGACGATCGCTCGCTTGCCGGGATTGATCGAGGCGAAGGCACGGCTCTCGTTCTCGCCGATCGGCGCAAGGTGGCGCATCGCATCACCGGTCGGCGGCTCGACCTTGATCACATCGGCGCCCATCCCGGCCAACAGCCGGGCGCACTGGGGGACAGCCGCGTTCTGGGATACCTCGAGGACCCTGACACCGGCCAGCAGCCCGTTGGTGCGCGGATCCGAACCCGTGGAACTCATGGAGCGACCCTAGGTGGCGCGCCGCATCCAACGAAGATGCGACCCACGCAATGTGGTCGATACCCCAGCGTGGGTCGAGCGTTAGGCTCAGCCCTGATGACTGAGCCATCCGTACCTTCGCTCGACGAGCCCGCCTCGGGGCCCGTCGGCATCATCATGGGAAGCCAGAGCGATTGGCCGACCATGCGACTCGCTGGCGATGTGCTCGACCAGCTCGAAGTCGCCTACGAGGCCCGCATTATCTCGGCCCACCGGACCCCCGACCGCATGTTCCGCTATGCCGAGACGGCACGAGAACGAGGCCTGCAAGTCATCATCGCCGGCGCTGGGGGAGCGGCTCATCTTCCGGGCATGTGCGCATCGAAGACACCACTTCCGGTGCTTGGCGTGCCGATCCAAAGTCGGGTTCTGTCTGGGCGCGACAGCTTGCTGTCGATCGTGCAGATGCCGGCTGGCATTGCCGTGGGCACGCTCGCGATCGGCGATGCCGGGGCGAAGAACGCAGGGCTGCTCGCAGCCCAGATCCTCGCGATCACCGACGGTGCACTCGCCGAGCGTCTCGACGCCTATCGAGCTGCCATCACGGCCAGCATCGCTGAAGCGCCCGTCGATGAGTGACCTGAAGGGGCCGCTGCCATCGGGCGGCGTGATCGGAGTCCTCGGCGGAGGCCAACTGGGCCGCATGCTTGCGCTGGCCGCCGCGCCACTCGGGCTTCGTACGCACATCTTCTGCCAGAACGACACCGAGCCGGCCGCCCAGGTGACCTCGCTCGTCACCGTCGCGGCGTTCGACGATCTCGATGCCGTCGCCGCATTCGCGCAGGCCTGCGATGTCGTCACGACCGAGTTCGAAAACGTCCCCGTCGCCACGCTCCAGGCCGCGGCCGAACACTGTCCGGTCGCTCCGGGTCCGATGGCGTTGCAGGTCGCCCAGGACCGCCTGACCGAGAAGACGTTCATCGCTAACCTCGGTGTGCCCGTGGCCCCGTTCGTCGCCGTCGACTCGGCCGAGGATCTGCTGGCCGCCGCCGAGCAGATCGGGCTGCCCGGCATTTTGAAGACCCGGCGCCTTGGCTACGACGGCAAAGGCCAGGTGCGCCTCGGCGCCGACCTCGATGCAAATGGTGCTGCTGCCGCGATCGAGGAGATTGCGGGAGCGCCGGCCATCCTCGAAGGCTTCGTCGACTTCGATCACGAGATCAGCGCAATCGTCGTGCGAGATCGCAGTGGCGCAGTGGTTGCCTACGACCCGCCTCGCAACGATCACCGGTCGGGCATCTTGCACACCTCGACCGTGCCGAGTCAGACCCCAGGCCGGCGAGCCGATCAGGCCATCCAGCATGCAACGACGATCGCAACCGCACTCGACTATGTCGGCGTGCTTGCGGTCGAGTTCTTTGTCGTCGACGGCGCTGCCTTGGTCGTGAACGAGATTGCGCCCCGGGTGCACAACTCAGGTCACTGGACGACCGACGCGTGCAATGTGTCCCAGTTCGAGAACCACATGCGAGCCGTCGCCGGCTGGCCACTCGGCTCCACGGTCCGCCACAGCGACGCAAAGATGACCAACCTCATCGGCGACGAGATCGATGGCATCGCCGTTTGGGCGCAGCGGAACGACGTCGCCATCCACGATTACGGCAAAGCCGAAGCCCGTCCGGGCCGCAAGATGGGCCACGTCACCGAAGTCGCCGCCCGCTCGTAGCCGGCCCAGCGAGCAGAGGAGTCGGGCGTCAGCATCATGATCCCGCCGCAGAC
>CAZEMU010000007.1:39414-60295 GCA_964513315.1 uncultured Acidimicrobiaceae bacterium
GACTGAGCGGCTTCGCACTCCTGCGACGCTGGTACGAAGACGACGAGCTTGTCGAAGCACGTCTCTCGCAGCTGCTCGAGCTTGCGGCAAAGGCCGAAGACGACGTCATCGGCACCGACCTCACGCCAGCGATGCTCGAGAAGGCACGCGAAAACGTCGCAGGCGCCGAGTTCCGCGAAGGGCGCTTCGAGGCCTTACCGATCGAGGATGCGTCGGTTGATCTGGTGACGTCGACGCTCGCGGTCTGCCACGCCGACGATCTCGGACCGGTGTTCGCCGAGTTCGCACGGGTCCTCCGTCCCGGAGGACGAGTGTTCGTGACCGACCCACACCCGACGGCAACGTTGTGCGGCGGCCAGGCGTTCTTCCCCGACGGCTTCGACTTTCCCTTCGTACGGAACCAAGGCCGATCGGTGTCCGAGTACTTCACCGCAGCAACCGCTGCGGGGCTCAGCGTGTCCGCACTCCACGAGCCGATGATCTCCGAAGCGGGGATCGAGGCCGACCCGATGTTCGGGCTCTTCCCCGACTTGCTGCGAGCGGCTCGAAGTGGCATCCCGTGGTTACTCGTGATCGAGGCCAGCAAGTCTTGAAAACGCCAACGACCCTGGGCAACGAGTGCCCAGGGTCGTCCTGCGTCGGTGTTGCTCTATCTCGCGCCGCCAAGTCAGGTTTGTCTGCGCCGAACCCGACCGCGATGATGCGCTGCAGCGAGCAACGTGATCAGTTGAACCAGATCAGAGGAACATCGTGTCGTCGTAGGTCGGCAAATCGATGCGGTCGATGTTGAGAGGATTCTCGTAGTCGACCATGCCGGTCTGGAGACCCGACAGCGGCTGAGGCTGGTAGCGGGCGACTTCGGCGCGGCCCACAACCATGTTGTGCACCTCGTCGGGGCCATCAGCGAGACGCAGCGTGCGCTGGCTGTGGTAGAGGCTCGGAAGCACGGTCCACTGCGAGACGCCGGTGGCGCCGTGCATCTGGATCGCAGCGTCGATGATCTGGCACACACGCTCGGGCACCATGGCCTTGGCGGCGCTGATCCACACGCGAGCTTCGCGGTTGCCGAGAACGTCCATGGCCTTGGCGGCACGCAGGACCATCAGGCGCATGGCCTCGATCTCGATGCGCATACGACCGGCCTTGTCGATGTTGCCACCGAGCTGGATGAGCGGCTTGCCGAATGCGCTCTTGGTCAGACCACGCTCGCAGTAGAGCTGCAGTGCCTTGTCGGCGGCGCCGATCGAACGCATGCAGTGGTGGATGCGGCCTGGGCCGAGACGCAGCTGGCTGATCTCGAAGCCACGACCTTCGCCGAGCAGGATGTTGCTGGCGGGCACACGCACGTCGGTGAACTTGATGTGCATGTGGCCGTGAGGAGCGTCGTCGTTACCGAAGACGTTCATGGGGCCGAGGATGTCGACGCCCGGAGTCTCTGGCTCAACGAGGATCTGGGACTGCTTGAGGTGCGAGTCACCATCAGGGTTCGTCTGGACCATGACGATCATGATCTTGCAGCGTGGATCGCCAGCGCCCGAGGCGTAGTACTTCTCGCCGTTGATCACGTACTCGTCGCCGTCGCGGACCGCCTGGGTCTGCACGTTGCGGGCATCGGAGCTCGCGTAGTGCGGCTCGGTCATGACGAACGCCGAGCGGATCTTGCCGTCGAGGAGGGGGCGGAGCCACTTCTCCTTCTGCTCGGGCGTGCCAACACGCTCGAGGACTTCCATGTTGCCGGTGTCCGGCGCTGCGCAGTTCAGGACGGCCGAGGCGAGGCTGTTCTTGCCAAGCTCGTTGGCGATGTAGGCGTAGTCGAGGTTGCTGAGACCTTCGCCGGTCTCGGCGTCGGGCAGGAAGAAGTTCCAGAGGCCCTGTTCGCGAGCCTTGGCCTTGGCATCATCAAGCAACTCAAGCTGACCGGGTACCCAGCTCCAGCGATCTTCACGGCCCTCGCCCATGGCGTGGAACTCTTCGGTGATTGGATCGACGTGCTCGGAGATGAATTTGACGACCTTGTCCAGAAGTGGACGTGCCTCTTCGGACATCGAGAGGTCATACATCTGACCGCCAAAGTCATCGGTATTCAGCGGGTTGGCAGGCATGGATTCTCCTGAAAGGGGGTGTGCGGACTGCCCCGATCATGCCACCGCGAAGGGTGTTGGAGGAAACCCGGCGTCAAGGTTCGCTTCGCTCCAACAGATCTTCCTTCCACATGCGGAAGCGCGTGTGGGATACGCCGCTCGGCCCGACGCCAATGTTGTTCTTGTTCCCATCGATGAAGAACGTGCATTGCCGGGTCAGATCGCGAGCGTCGAGCGCCATCCATCGAGCGGGTCCGCGGGTCGGGCCAGCTCGCCACAGGAGCCAGTCGCCGATGCGTCGCTTGTAGGCGGTGTGGTCGGCGTCGATGCCCAGGTCGGCGCCCAAGCTGAGCAGCTGCGCCGGTGCTTCGTCCCACGCAGACGCGGCGATGTTGCGATCCCGGATCGGGGTTGGCGGTAGATCGGCCGTGGTGACGGGGGAGAGGTCGAACGGTCGCTTGTCGGCCGGGAGCCCGCTCATCAGCAGCGGCCCACGGGCGGTGTGCGGAGCGTCACCAGCCTCGGTCGATCCACGCCTGCAGCGACGGGCTCTCTGCGCCGATGGTGGTGTCGTCACCATGGCCTGGCATCACGATCGTGTCGGCCGAGAACGGCGAGAACATGAGCTCGTCGATCGACTTGATGATCGTGTCGAAGCTTCCGCCCTCGAACTTGGTTGCGCCGGGGCCGCCCGGGAACAGCGTGTCGCCGCTGAACAGCACCGGCGAACCCATCAGCTCGAAGCTGACGCTGCCGGCGGTATGACCGGGCGTCTTGATCGAACGGAGGCGGAGCTTGCCGACTTCGAAAACCTGGTCGTTCTCGATCTCTTGGTCATAGCTCGGCAGCATGTGGGCGTCTTCACCACCAACGTGGACCGAGTAGCCAGCGTTGCGCATCTCCGTCACCGCACCGATGTGGTCGTGGTGGCCGTGGGTCTCGAGGACTTCGCGAACGCCGAGCTTCGACGACAACTCAAGCAGCATCTCGTGTTCGTTTGCTGCGTCGATCAGCACCGCGTCGCCGGTATCGCGGCAGCGAACGATGAACACGTTGTTCTCGTAGCTGCCGACCACGACGCGGTGAATCTCGGTCTGATGATCCCGGTAATGGAGCGTCGGGCCCGCACCAGCAGCGGCGCTCACGCCGATGTGGGCTGCACCGCAGTAGTGGTCGATGTGGTGGTCGTGCTGCTCGCTCATGGCGCGATCGTAGTCGTGACCTGTCGATTCGTTCCGGTCGTTGGTGCGCCCGCGAACTACGTTGTGCACCGTGTCCCCGATCGTGCGGCGCGCCGCGCCTCTGGCCGGACGTGCCGAGGAACTCCAGCTGCTCGCCGCGCATCTCGCGCCGCTTGAACAAGACGCAGGCACAACATCGCGCCTTCTCATCCTCGAGGGGCTGTCAGGCATCGGTAAGTCACGTCTAGTGAGCGAGGCGCTCGGGACGCTCGGCGATGGAGCGCGCCGGCTTGCGTTGCGATGCCTCGAGACATTGGACGAGCGCTACCAGCCAGTCACGAACGGGCTTGTGCAGATCGGAAGCGCTGTCCCCGCCGACCCGAATGGTGCTCACTTCGAGGATCGCTTGTTCGGTGCGCTGCGCCGCGAGATCGACCACGGCCTCGCCGTCATCGTCATCGACGATCTGCAATGGGCCGATGACGGAACGGTCGGACTGCTGCTGCGCCTACTCGACTCCTTGGCTGACGATGAGCGCAACCCTGTCCTGTTGGCAACGCTCCGCACAGGCGATGGCGCAATGGCGGAATCCGTGATGTCGGTGCTGCGACACCCTGCGGCTACCCGCCTTCGGATGGGCGGTGTGAGCGAGGACGCTGGCTACGACATCTTGGTCTCGCTCGGAGCCCCGCTCCGTTTTGCCGAGAGCTTCCCGGAGCTCGTTCGCCTTGTCGATGGCACACCGCTGTTGATCGAAGACCTTGCGATGCAACTCGTCGCACTCGACACAGTCGACGGAGCGTCGAACGATCCCGACAGCGTGCTTGCCAGCCTGCAGTTGCCCGGAACAGTTGCGGACGATGCACTTCGCCGAATCGAAACGCTCGGAGCCGAACCGAAACGGTTGCTCGGCGCCTTGGCGATCATGAACGACGAGCGGTCGTCATTCGTGCGGCACGTGCTTGAGCAGCTTGCCGAGACCGACCTCGACGATGCGCTCGACCTCCTTGAGGACGAAGGCTTTGTCGTCATTGACTCGCGAGTCATCCGGCTCTCACACCCCTCCCTTCGTCATGCGCTCTTGACCACGATGCGAAAGTCCGAGCGGCGCCGGCTTCATGTCGAACTCGCCCGCGCGCTTCTCGCCGAGCCAGCCTCCGATCCAGTCGAGGTCTTGCCCCACCTGGTCGGTGGTCGCGTGCCGGTAACCGAAGAGACACTTCGCGCCGCCGAACGCGCCAGGCGCGCTGCGATCGACCGCAACGACTGGCGCCGGGCTGCAGCGGCTTGCGACTACGTCATCGACACCGTTACCGGACGTGACCGCGCCGATGTCGTGTTCGCTGCTGGCATCGCCCGCTTCATGCTCGGCGAGAGCGATGCGGCCCGAACCCACCTCGACGAAGCCCGCCGGCTCATGCGAGTTGAGGGTGACCTGTCGGGCGAGGTCTGGTCCACCCTGGGCCTTTCGCGTGCGCTCGGCACGTTCCAGGCGATCGGCGCAACTGACGGCGTCGCGGCTGGCGAGCTACTCGACCGCCTCCCGCCCGATGCACACGACCTGCGGGCCGACGTGTATGTCGACAATGCGTTCTCGGCGTTCGTCGACAATGACCTTGAGCTGGCTCGTGGCAACGCGACCATCGGGCTGGACGAGGCCCGTATCGCGGGTGCTCGTGGGATCGAAGCTCGGGCGCTCACCGCGCTCGGTCTCGTTGAGTACGGCGAATGCCGCAGCGACATCGCTGTTGACCACTACCGACAGGCTGCTGATCTTGCGCTCGAAGTCGCCGATCCCCTTATCTACGTGAGTCCTGCAGCCCGGCTGCCGTATGCGTTGCTGTGCGTTGGGCGCGTGCATGAAGCCCGTGAGACGGCTGTCGAAGTGCTGGCCCGTTTGCGAGCGATGCGATTCACGAGCCACATGGCGTATGCCGCTTCGATCGTGGCGTCGGCCGCAGCGTTGCAGGGCGATCTGGCGGAGGCGTTGCGCACGTGGCACTCGTTGCGCCATTGGGCCGCGGAGACGGGCGAAGTTGTTACGACCGGAAGTGCCGGGATTGCCTTGGCGACAGCACTCGCAGCGACTGGCGCCACGCCCGATGCCATGGAGCGTTTGGAAGAAGCGCTCGTTCCGCTCTTCGGCCCTGGTGCGCTTGATAACCCGTATGGCGCAGGTCTCGTCGCGCTGATCAACAGCGAGAATCCGGCTCGGCCGGTGCTCGATGTGCCTGAGCCCTCGCCGCTCATCCCAAGCGTGAATCTGTACAGCCTTGGCCAAGCCTGCGTGACCGTCGAGCAGATGCGCATTGCAAACGCAGCGCCGCCGATCGGGCTCGTCGATGCGCTCTTGGGTGCGCTTGAGCGAGGTTGCCAGGTGAGCGCCTCGCCATGCTTCATCGTTGCCCGCTCGCTTGGACGAGCCTTGGCCGCATCGGGGAACCTCAACGCCGCTGCCGAGCATCTGGCCGATGCCGTCGCCCTCGCTCGCCGCGAAGACCTGAGGATTGAACTTGCAAGGGCCCAGCTCGACCGGCTCGAGGTCGGTGTGTTGGCCGAGGACGAACAGCAAGCGGCAAAAGACGAGGTGGCCGAGGCGATCGTGGACCTCGGTCTGTTCGGCTTGCTTGAGCGACTCGAAACGCTCGACGGGCGTGCGGCGGCCTCCGTTCGGGCCCGGCTGCGAAACGATCGAAGCCCCGTCGACCCCGGCAGCGCAGTCGTATTGATGGCAGACATCGTCAACTCGACCTCGCTAACACGCCAGATGGGCGAGATCGACTACCGCCACGCCGCCCGCCGGATCGAGCGTCGAATCCGCCAAGGCGTCGCGGCCGAAGGCGGTCGCACAGTCGAGGGCGTCAAGCTCGGTGACGGAGCGCTGGCTGAGTTCACGAGTGTCGACGCGGCACTTCGCGCCGGCCTGGCTATTCAAGAGCAGCTCAGCTCCGAACCCTTGATGCTTCGGATCGGAATCAACCAAGGCCCAGTCGTTCGCGAGGGCAGCGAGCTCTTCGGGTCGGCTATCAACCTTGCGGCTCGCACGTGCGACGCAGCCGAACCGGGCGGCGTGATGTTGACGGGCGCGGCCACGACACTTCTCGATGGCGAGTGGCTCGGTGACCTGGTCGACGAGGGCGAGTTCATGATGAAGGGGATCAACGAACCCGTAAGGCTCTTTCGTCCAGTTCCCCGGGAACGTCTCGGAGCATTGCTCTCCTCATCGACCTGACCGGTTCTGACGCACCCTTCACACCAGAGCACGGACTGGACTAGCGTTCCCGGCTATGACTACTAACGGCGGTAAAGACAACAACCCCTTCGCGGACCGAAGCCCCGAGCTTGGCTCGATCTTCTTCTTCGAGGAGCTTCACGAAGCGATGGCCCAGGGCGACTGGTCCGAGCTCTATCTCGACAAGATGCTGGCGGACCCCGAGGCGATGGCGGGCTGGTTCAAGGGCCTCGAACCTCCTGACGACGTGGGGATTGTCGAACACGTCCACAAGCACATCGGTCCCCATCCGCTCTTCGACGCAGTGGCGGCTGGCGCATGGCTTGCACTTGCTCGCGCGGCGAAGGATCATCGGCCTCCGCGGGTCTATTTGCGGGTCAACAAGAGCTACGGGGTCACGGTTGGTCGGTCGCCCGAGGACGGCGGGATCGATGTCGTGATCAACGTCACCCCGCTTTGGCCCCACCTGCCAATGGCTGGCGGTAAGTGGATTGTGAACCCGAACGCAAAAGTGCTTGAGTTCTTCACCCGTCTCGAAGCGAGCAGTACCAGCTTCTCACCTGGGTGGGAGCCGCTTGACCTCACACTCGATGGCAGCCTGAATTTGGGCGGCGCTCCGATCTAGACCTCGGGCCTGCGTCAGTCGTCGAAGCTGACGCAGACGATTGCGTTGGCGATCACCAGATTGCCGTGCTCGGCACCGCGGGCGCTCTCGACATCGAGGCCGCCCGTGCGCACGTGCACGGTGACGTTGCCATACGGCAGCTCGGCGGCCACCGCGTCGCGGTCGACCTGGTCGGGCTCGGCCGCGCCGATGTGCACGTCGATCAGCATGTCTTCGTGCTTCTTGCCGGCAGCTTCGAAGAAGTTGAGCGAGCTGTGATGGATCGCATCGAACACCGCCCGGCACGCAGCCTTGGTGTAGTCGTTGCCACGGACGTCGACGCCCATACCCATCTCGGTAATCCATCGTGTTGGTGCCACGAGCGGCACCTTACTGGCGCAGATTCGGCCCTCGGAACAGCAAGCCGCCGGCGTCGCGAGGCACCGCACTCAAGGCGAATTCGCGTTCGGGTTGGGCCGAGCGCCTCTGACCGACTAGAACAGAGCCGTTCAACGGACGTCGAACGCGTCCGATCGTCACCAACAGGGGTCACAAGTGAACTTCGCTTTCACCGAAGAACAGGATCAGCTGCGGGAGTTCGTCCGCTCGTTCCTGGAAACCAAGTCTTCCGAGGAAGAGGTCCGTCGTCTCATGGAGACAGACGACGGCTACGACCCAGAGGTTTGGTCGCAGATGGCTGAACAGATGGGCCTCCAAGCGCTCATCATTCCCGAAGAGAACGGCGGCCAGGGCTTCGGCTACGTCGAACTCATCATCGTGCTCGAAGAGATGGGTCGCTCACTGCTGTGCGCCCCGTTCTTCAGCTCGGTCGTACTCGGCGCCAACACGCTCATCCACAGCGGCGACGACGCAGCCAAGGCTGCGCACCTGCCTGGCATCGCCAGCGGTGAAACGATCGCGACGCTCGCCCTCGCCGAAGAGAGCGGCAAGTGGAACGCTGACGGCATTGCTATGCAGGCGTCCGGCAGCGGCGACAGCTGGACCCTCAGCGGCACCAAGATGTACGTCCTCGACGGCAACACGGCCAACCTGATCATCGTTGCTGCTCGCACCGATGCAGGTGTGAGCCTCTTCACCGTTGCTGGCGACGCTGACGGCCTCAACCGCGAAGCGCTGGCCACCATGGACCAGACCCGCAAGCAGTCCCGTCTCACCTTCGACAACACACCAGCCACGCTGCTCGGCACCGACGGTGGCGGCTGGGACGTGCTCGAAACCGTTCTCGACCTCGCTGCAGTCGGCCTCGCCGCTGAGCAGGTCGGTGGCGCTCAGATGTGCCTCGACATGGCCGTCGAGTACGCCAAGGTTCGCGTGCAGTTCGGTCGCCCGATCGGCAGCTTCCAGGCCATCAAGCACAAGTGTGCAGACATGCTCCTCGAAGTCGAATCCGCCAAGTCCGCTGCGTACTACGCAGGTTGGGCCGCTGGCGAAATGAACGACGAACTGCCTTCGGTCGCCAGCCTGGCCAAGGCCTACTGCTCCGAGGCGTACTTCCACGCTGCTGCCGAGAACATCCAGATCCACGGCGGTATCGGCTTCACCTGGGAACACCCAGCGCACCTGTACTTCAAGCGTGCCAAAAGCAGCGAGCTGCTCTTCGGTGACCCGACCTACCACCGCGAGCTGCTTGCTCAGCGCATCGGAATTTGAGTTGGAGCGGCCCGTCCGCTCATAACCAAAACCAATGGTCTTCTTCATAGTCCTGACGTTGCTCATCATTGGCGGCTGCGCTGCAGCCAGCTGGTGGTGGGCAACGTCGCGCCTACGCACAACCGAATCGTCGGCGATCTACGACCTCGAAGAGGCCTCTGACTTCTGCGCGACCCGGCTGCCGAACGAAGTCAACGCCCGTCTGAACCGCGATCGGCTGCAACGGATGCTGCTTCTCCACCTCGAGTTGTTGCGCTCGGCGGGCATGGCGACCTACGGCGGCGTTGACGAGATCGCCATGGAAGCTGCTGCGTCAGGCGAGACCGTCGTTGCCCACGAAGACGAGGCTGTCGATTACGTGTTCCGCCGACTCGAAGAGACCGGCGATCCTGTGCCCGTGGTCGATGTCGTGGTCGTCGTCGACCTGTCGAACCAGTACTTGGCTTCGATCGGTGCACTCGGTCCATCGATCGAACTTGAACTCGAAGACGACGGCACCTGAGCGGCGTCCGAACCGTTGCGCATCGCCGCCACCTGCTGTGTTCGGGCCAGTGAATTACCCCATTTGGGCTGACTTCGACCCGGATTGACGGGACACGGACTCCTTCGGTGTGCTGTACTGCATTTACCGAAGAAAAGGAGGTGGTCCAAATTAGAGACTCAGATAGATGTTTCGCTGGGACGTCGGAGGTGAGTGGCTACTAGCTAGCCACTGGACTGGCTGGTAAATACCCGCCGCTCACCCCGGTTCTGCGCTGTCGGGAACTTGTCCCGCCTGACGTGAAAGGCAACGAGCCGGCCTCATCCAGTGTTGATTCGTTCGAGTTGAGGACTCGACGAAGAGGCGCCATGAGGCACCCAAAGCAAAACGAATTCAGCCTGATGCCCGGAGCTTCCGCTCCGGGCATCAGCGCGTCGGGGCTGGCGTCTGCGCCCTCCGGACAGAACGAGGTGCCAGGTACCGCGTGTGGGTTGACTACGATCACGCCATGGCTGATCGACCTGTCGTGGCTCTCCGCACTCCGCTCTACCTGATCCTGGCAGCACTCGGCGTGCTGATCTTCGTCGCCACGTTCTTGCCGTGGGCAACGGTCGACAGCGCCGGGAGCGACGTATCGATTGCTGGTACCGAGGCCGGCGGTTGGGGAGCGGCAGCCATCATTGCAGGCGCGGCTATCGCCGTGATCGGCGTCATCGGCTACTTCTGGAACCCGTTCAGCGATCCCGAAGCCCTGCTGATCGCCGGCTTCTCGCTCGCAACGCTCATCGCCGCGATTGCCAAGCTCGGCGACACTGCCAGCTTTGTGGACCCGGCCGACGAGTTCTTTCCTGATGCCGGCGCTGGCATTGGCCTCTGGCTCATCCTGATCGCCGCCATCGTTGGACTCATCGGCGCTGCGTGGATCGTCGTCTCGCGTCCCAAAGCTGAAACCCGCCTCGCCTGAGCCCGATCACGCGGGGTGTCCGCTCGCAGGACTGGTCATTCATGCCGTGAGCTTGGGACACTCGGGGCGTGTGGCTGCCGACTCCCGATCCTGGACCTGACGCAGCCCAAGCATGGGTTGACGAGCACCTCGGCGGGTTAACCGATACACCAGCGCAGGCATCGTCGCTTCGAGGCGGTCAAACCGAAGCTGACCGGCGGCTGGCCAGCCTCGACATCACCGGGTATGCGGCCAGCCGCAACGAGGTGCTGCCGACCGGCGCAAGAGGCGCCACACAGCTCTCCCCCTGGATTCGTCACGGACTGCTGCAGTTGCCCGAGGTCTGGGCTCACGTCGGCGATACGCCGAGCAGGGATCGGCAGAAGTACCGAGACGAGCTGCTCTGGCAGGAGTACGCCCGGCACTGGTACGCCCGTCTGGGATCGCGCACGAATCGAGGGATTCGCTCCGAGATCGACGGTGCCGACCGTGGCAGCTGGCCCGAGGGCATGGAGTGCGTGAACACCGTGCTCGACGAGCTGCACCGTGACGGATGGCTGGTGAACCAGACCCGCATGTGGCTCGCGAGCCAATGGACAATTCGCGACGGCAACCGCTGGTCCGACGGCGAGGACTACTTCTTTCGCCACTTGCTCGATGGCAGCCGAGCGGCCAATCGATTGGGCTGGCAATGGACGACCGGCGTTGGTTCATCGAAGCCATACGGGTTCAGCCGTTGGCAGGTCAACAAGCGAGCACCCGAATTGTGCGTGAGCTGCGCGCGACGTGAGAGCTGCCCGATCGAGGACTGGCCGGAGGATCGGGCGACGACCGCTGTCGACCGACCGATGTCGGTGCGTCGAAGCAATGACCCGACCGCAGACCATGGCCCACTTCGGGTCATGCCGCACGGCACACCGTCGCTCGTATGGCTGACGGCGGAGTCGCTTGGGGATCAGGACCCGGCACTCGCCAGCAATCCCGAGTTGCCGGCGGTGTTTGTCTTCGACCGGGCGCTGCTTACTGAGCTACGACTGGCATCGAAACGTCTGGTCTTCCTCACCGAATGCCTGAGCGACCTTGCGACCCGGCGAGAGGTGCGAGTCGCGCTCGGGGACCCCGTCGAGGTCCTCGGCGGCGAAGATGTCGCCGCGACCTTCACGCCCGTTCCCGGATGGGATCGCCGAGCCGCGGCGATCGGGCCGGTCGAGGTGCACCCGTGGCCATGGCTCCGTACGCCGACTGGCGGCAACTTGCAGTCGTTTAGTGCGTGGCGAAAGAGCCTGTAGCGAGCGGGCGCTATTCGGCAGTGGTGGGGGCGAGTCCGAGGATCGCTTCTGCGGTGCGGCGGCCGGAGAACATCGCGCCTTGGATCGAACCGGTGTCGCGGTGATCGCCACACACCCAGAGGCCCTTCTGGAGCTTCGTGCGCTGACGGGCTCGTAGCGGTGGCGCCTGCATCGGCTGGCCGTGCGGGATCCGGTCGACCCGCAACAGATCCCACGAGCTCACCTGGGGTCCGAACCACTCATGCAGTTGTGCCGTGGCCGTCGTTGCGAGGTCGGTCGAGACGTCACCGGGACAAGCGGCCGCGATCAGGTGGCGACCAGCGGGCGCATAGGACGGCGCCACGTTCGTCATCAGTGCCACGTTGCGCACCGGTCCGGTGTTGGCTCCGTCAAGCACGATCGAGCGACTCGTCGATGGCGGGATATCCGCGGCGAACCACAAGCACGCGACGGGGAGCGATCCTGGATCATTGACGTCGTTCAGCAGCCGTGATGCCGACGGCCCGTCCGTTGCGACCACGACGTCGGTCGCCGAGATCGTGCCCTGCCCGGTCAGCACGCGCCCTGGGGCGACGGACTGGACGGGCAGGTCGAGATGGATGGATCCGGCGGGGATCGACTCGCCGAGCTGGGCGGAGATGCGGCCCATGCCGAGACTCGGGACACCTGACGAACCCTCGGCGAGCATGCGGAAGATCACATCGAACATGCGGCTCGATGTACCGAGCTCGGGGTCGAGCTGAATGCCGGCGAATAGCGGCCCGAAGAAGCGAGTGAGCGCCGTCTCGCTGAACCCCATGGCCTTGATGCGTTCCATGGTTGTTTGCTCGGGGCCGTGCATCAGCCGACGAGCGCTGCCGCGGCCGAGCTTGGCGCGCAGTCGGAGCATGCGCAGCTTGTCTGCGATCGGCAGCGCCGGGCTGCGGACGGTCTCGAACAGCGTCGAGCGGTCACGGAACGGGTCACCGATCGGATATCCCTCGCCGTCGATCCAGATCAACGCGCCCGCATCGAAGGATCGAATGTCGAGAGCCCGTAGGTCGAGCGTGCGTTGGACCTCGGGGTAGGCCGTGAGCAGTACCTGGAAACCGCGATCGAGGCGGAAGCCGTCTACGACATCGGTGCGGACACGCCCGCCGACACCGTCGCTCGCCTCGAGAAGGGCGATGGTCTGGCCCGCCTCGTGGAGACGCTTGGCCGCGGTCAGGCCAGCGAGTCCCGCGCCAACGATCACGGTGTCGACAGACTGAGGCAGCTCGGTAGTCACACCTTAAAACTAGAGGTCGCGGTCGCTCACGACGACCCGCCCCGAAGCACGGCGACTTCCGACGCGCCGAGTTCGCGCCATTGGCCGGGCGCGAGCCCGCCCAAAGTGATCGACCCGATCGACCAGCGAACGAGCCGGAGCGTGGGGTGCCCGACCGCAGCGGTCATGCGGCGCACCTGACGATTGCGCCCCTCGGTGAGTTGCAGTTCGATCCAACTATCTGGGATCGACTTACGTACCCGGATCGGCACCGACCTCGGCGGCAGATCGGGCTCGGTGTCCAAACGCCGTGCCGCAGCCTGGCGAGTGCGTTGCCCCTTGATGACGACGCCCGAACGAAGCGACGCGAGCGCCTGTGCATCAGGGATGCCCTCGACCTGCGCCCAATAGGTACGGGGCACATGGTGGCGAGGCTCGGTCAGCGTCGTGCGCAGCCGTGGATCATCGCTGAGCACAAGCAACCCTTCGCTATCGCGATCGAGGCGGCCAGCACCCCAAACGCCGGGCAGGTCGATGTAGTCAGCCAACGTCGCCCGCGGCGGGTCGGAACGGTCCGTGAACTGCGACAGAACGTCGTACGGCTTCCAGAATGCGATCGTGGCCAAGGCGGCCTAAGCGTACCGCTCGACCCGATTCGCAGACGGCGAGGCAGGGGAGTGATCCGGCGGTCCAGCCGATGTCGGTGGCGATACCGACTCGGGCGCCCCTACGCTTCGTGGCGTGAGCGAAGCAGCCAAGGACGTCCACTGGTCCAGCGTGCTCGGCGGCCTGGTCGCTGGGTCAGACATGGACCGTGACGACGCACGCTTCGTCGTCTCATCGGTCCTCGCTGGACAAGCGACTGACGCCCAGATTGGGGCCTTCCTGGCAGCTCTCGCCGGCAAGGGCGAGACGACCGACGAACTGCTGGGCATGCGAGATGCCATGTTCGATGCGTCAACGCCCCTCGACCTTCCGGCCGAAGCGATCGACATCGTCGGCGTCGGGGGAGCACCTCGCCGCCAAGTCGCAGCTTTCAACGTCTCGACGATCTCGTCGGTCGTGGCCTCGGCAGCGGGCGCGATCGTCTGCAAACACGGCAACCGTCGAGCCAGCTCAACGTCGGGATCGTTCGACCTGCTCGAAGCTTTGGGCTGCAACATCGAGCTTCCGCCGGATCGCATCGAGGTCGGCGTGCAATCGCTGGGTCTCGGCTTCGCATTCGCCCGCGCCCACCATCCTTCGATGCGCCACGTCGGACCGGCACGAGCTCAACTCGGCATCCCGACCGTCTTCAACGTGCTCGGCCCGCTCGCGCACCCTGGCCGCATCGCCCGCCAGGTCTTGGGCGTCCCCGACGCAACGCGGGCCCAGCAGATCGCCAACGTGGTCGCCGGTGCTGAATCAGACGTCGTGTGGGTCGTCCACGGACACGAAAACCTCGACGAACTGGCGCTCACCGGTCCCTCGAACGTCATCGAGATCCGCGACGGAAACGTGAGCGAATTCACCGTTGACCCCACCGAGTACGGACTTGCCCGTGTCGGCACCGAAGACGTCCTTGGGGGCGATGCCGAAGTCAACGCCGCCCTTGCGCGCTCCGTGCTCGCCGGCGAACCATCACCGAACCGCGACGTGGTCGTGCTGAACGCAGGCGCCGGACTGGTTGTCGCCGGTGTTGCGACAGATCTCGCCGATGGCGTGACCAAAGCGGCGGCCGCGATCGACGACGGTCGTGCTGCGACCAAGCTCGACGAGTTCGTCGCCTTCACGAACGCCTGAGTCTTGAACCGAACCCACCTGGCTCCGAAAACCGAGCCGCATCTGCGCGCGCTGGGATCGTCATGGCAGTGAGCGTCGACGACGGCACCGCCGACGAGCTCGAAGTAGAGCGTGGCCGCATCGCCCGCATCGCCGATGTGCGCGAGAAGCAGATCGATGTTGTGGCCGGCCGGGCGTCGCGTCTGGCCGACGAAGCGGCCGAGCTGACCGAAGACGGTCTACGCGACATCTACGACGAAGACGACGATCCTGACGCCGCGGTGCAAGCATCGTTCGTGCGTGAACGCGCCGTGCATGCGATGGCCGCCGCCCGCCGATTCCACGACGTCGACAGCGTTGGCGACGCACCCGCATTCGGTCGGATCACCGACGACGACGGCGAGACGCTCTACGTTGGCCGCTGCAGCGTCATCGACGGCGACGACGCGCTGCTCGTCGACTGGCGGGCCCGGGCCGCAATTCCCTTTTACCGGGCGACGCCCCTCGAACCACTTGGCGTCGCCCACCGCCGCCACCTGCACTACTCCTCGCCAGCAAGCCCGCCGCGAGAGCTCGTCGGGTACAGCGACGAGGTGTTTGACCACGAGTTGCTGGCCGAGATGTCCGGCCTCCAGGGCGAAGCCGCCTTGCTCGAATCGCTCGAGCGCGAACGCACCGGTCAGATGGAGTCAGTTGTTGCGACGATCCAGGCCGAACAAGACGCCGTCATCCGAGCCCCGGCCGATGACCCTCTGCTCGTGCAAGGTGGACCGGGCACCGGCAAGACCGTCGTTGCGCTCCACCGTGCCGCCTACCTGCTCTACGACCAGCGGCAGGCGCTGGCCGAGAACGGTGTGCTGATTGTCGGACCGAGCACCCATTTCCTGGCCTACATCTCCGAAGTGTTGCCGTCGCTGGGGGAGACCGGCGTCGTGTCGGCGGTCCCGGCCCAGCTCTATAGCGGCATTCTGATCGGCGCCGCCGAGTCCGACGACGTCGCCGCGCTCAAGGGCCGCATCGAGATGGCCGCAGTGCTGTCCAAAGCGATCCGGGACCGCCAGATTCGCCCGACCGAGGACCTGCAGGCCTGGTACGGCTCCGACCGGGTGACGTTGCCCGCAGTGCGGTTGGGCGAGTGCTACGACCGGGCCCAACGCTTGCCCGCCCACAACGAGGCTGCCGATCGGTTCCGCATGGAAGTCATCGAGGCACTGGCCGAGCAGGTCTACAACCGATCGTTTGACAACTACGCGGATGCCTTCCGTTCGTTCGCTCGGTCTCCGTCGCTACGGGTGTTCCTGCTGCGCCATTGGCCGACGCTCACGCCAGAACAGGCGCTGAACGATCTCCTCGGCTCACCGGCGTTGCTCCGGCTGGCGTGTGTTGGCTCGGGGCTGTCGAAGGCCGAGGTCGCATTGCTGCAACGCGAACGAGTGCCCGAGGCAGAGCTTGACGACGTGCGGTGGACCGATGCCGACGTGCCGCTGCTCGATGAGCTGTGGTCTCTCGTTGGCGGCCTGCCTGGGACGATGACCGAAGAAGATCGCCAACGCGTGCGTGACGCCCGCGATGAGTTCGAGATCGCAGCGATGCAGGACTCGCTCGAGTCCGGCGAAGAAGTCGACCTCGGCGATGACGACGACGAAGACGAGCCGTCAGCAAACGTGACGCCCGTTGGTCTGTTGCCCCCGCCGCCGATCCGAGGCGATCGTGTCTGATATCGGCGATCCATATCCGTTCGAAGGCGAAGACGGCGACGAGATCGCTGAACTGAACCTCGAAGATCTCGACCAGTTCGGCGACGCCCGGATCACGGTCGGCGAACTTGTCGGCGAAGTCGAGTCGTGGCGCTTCGGTCACGTCATCGTCGACGAGGCGCAGGACCTGACGCCGATGCAATGGCGGATGCTCATGCGCCGGGTGCGGGGCCGAGCGATGACGATCGTCGGCGACCTGGCCCAACGATCATCAGGGCCCGCCGGTACCTGGTCGCAGCACCTTCCGCCGGAACTCGACGACATCGAGCGGCTCGACCTGACAATCAACTATCGGTCGCCGTCCGAGATCCATGCGCTCGCAGTCGCCGTGTTGGCCGAGTTCGCTCCCGATGTCGCTCCGGGGCGTCCGATTCGCAGCAGTGGCTTCGAGCCTCAGTTTCGAAGCGTTTCTGATGCTGCGGCCGGTGTTGCGACGGCTACTGCTGAGCTTCGTGAGCAGGTTCCGGGTCAGATCGCCGTCATCGGCGCCGACGCAACAATGAGCACCAACGACGATGACCGGGTGCGCACGCTGCATCCCTTTGATGCCAAGGGTCTTGAGTTCGACGGCGTGGTTCTGATTGAACCGGCCGAGGTCTTGGCATTGCCAGGCGGGCCGGCGCTGTTGTACATCGCTTTGACCAGGGCGACGCAACGTCTGGTCGTTGTGCACGAGGGCGAGCTCCCCGAGGTTCTGCGCACGACCCGGTGAACGGACATTTGCGGGGCGGGCTGGCACAGTTTGTTGCACCGCGCGCGCTTGGTGGCTAGCCTCACCAGGCGCACTGAGAACATCAGTCACAAGCGACCCACCACACACATGTCCAACATTCCCCCCAATAACAACTTCCGCTCGCGCGGTTCGCGGCTTGCTGCAGCTGTTTTGGCGGTTGGCCTGCTGGGTGGTTTGGGGCAAGTGGCGGCCCAAGAAGTCGATCTCGATGACCTTCGCGAACAGCGCGACGAGGCCCGACAGGAACAGCTCGAAGCCCAAGCGGCCTTCGATGCGCTCGACGCCGAGTTCGAAGATGTCCAAGCGGCCTTCGACGCGGCTGACGAGCTGGTGGAGGCAGCCGAAGCCCGCGCCGAAACGATCACCGGACAGCTCGAGCTTGCGCAACGACGTCTCGCTCGAACCGAAGTCGGTCTTGCGTGGGCTGAATTCGACCGCGAGCAGATCGACGAAGAGATCAGCGATCTCGCCATCCGTGAGTACCTCGGCATCAGCGATGAGCCGAATGTGCTCGCCGAGGGCGACCCAACCGCAGCGATGGCCCGCAACGTGGTCCTCGACGCTGTGCAAGGCGCGAGCTACGACGTGATCGATACCGCTCGTTCGGCCGAATCGCAGTTCGGAGAACTCCGCGAACAGGCTCAGCTCGACATCGCCGAAGTCGAGCGTCTCACGGCGGAACTCCAAAGCGAGCTCGACGAACTCGAAGCGGCACGCGAAGTCCGAGAACGAGCCCGCGACGCCATCGACGGCCGCCGACTTGGCTGGCTCGACCGTGTCGATGAACTCGAACGCGAAGAAGCCGACTTCACCGAACAGATCAAGGCCGAGCAGCGCCGCCTCGACGCAGAGCGCGCCCGCCAACAGGCTGCAGCCGACGCGGCATCACGCGCCGAAGCAGCCAGCGCCGGACTCTCGGCCAGCGAATCGGCCGAAGGCTACGTCTGGCCCACCGCCGGCGGCATTGGCTCCTACTTCGGCTATCGCGTACACCCAATCCTCGGTTACTCCCGGCTTCATGGCGGCCTCGACATCGGTGGCCGAATGGGCCAACCGATCTGGGCGGCCAAAGAGGGCACCGTGATCCTGGCCGGCGTCAACGGCGGCTACGGCAACACGATCGTGATCGACCACGGCAACGGCTACGCCACGCTCTATGGACACCAGTCCAGCTTCATGGTCAGCAAGGGTGACTACGTCGAAACGGGTCAACACATCGGCAACGTTGGCTCAACCGGCCTGTCGACAGGCCCTCACCTGCACTTCGAAGTGCGCATCGGCGGCGACGTGGTTGACCCACTGCCGTACATGCCTCCTCGCTAGCAACGAGAGCTGGCAGCGTCCGGGCGGGCCCCCTAAGCGGTGAGCGCGACGACGAGGACGGCGATCAGCCCGAGAAACACCAAGCAGCCGGCCAGCAGAGCCAACTTGTCGGCGATACGACGCCGCGAAATCGGCAAGAGGGCGTCGTCAATGGGGCGGGCGGGCGTGGATTCGGTGATGTGGGCCGGAGCGACGTCGATCCCGGGCGGGTCGATCGCAGCCACATCGGCGGAACGGGTCTTCTCGGTCCAGGTGTTGCCATCCCACCATCGCTGTTGGAACCGGCCGAACGGGTCGGCGTGCCACCCAACACTTCGTTCCGACGCGTCATCGGCGCCGACACCACCTGGTTGGGGTGGGCTCGGCTGGGCACGCACATTGCTCCGCAACGTCGATGCGCTGCGAAGCAGACCTGAGGACAGCCCACCGGCCGCCGAGTCGCGCCGCGGCGTGCGGCGTCGGTGCTCGCCGCTTCGATCTGACGGATCCCGATCGCGCATAGACGAACGGTAGTGCGCAGCGACACTGCGTTGCGTGCGTTCTCCGAAGGGGCCGCTCAGTCGAGTGCAGCGGGAGCGCGGAGCTCGTCGGCCAAGCGGGCCACGACCTCGGCGATCGGCGGCGCTTCTTGCACGCCGAGGGCTTCGAGACTGAACAAGGCGGTGGTCAGCGAACCCTGCGCTGTCAGCTCGGCCGTGAGCTGCGATGGTGCCCACTCTTCGTTGCCGATCGTGATCTGCAGCACATTTTCTTCGCGGTCGGCATAACTCACGTGGCCGATCTGTTCGGCCGCTTGGTACATGCGTACGAACACGTCACCAGGACGGGCGTGCAACACCATCGGCGTTCCTGGTTCGCCTGGCGAGCCGTCGAACAGATCAGCCTCGATATGGAAGGGGAGCGGCAGCGGTTGCAAGCCGTCGTTCGTGAGTGCCCGTAGCGAGCGGTACGCCTCGACGATCTCTTCGGTGCGCTCGCCGGTCGCTGCGTCGCCCTGGGCATCGGGATGATGTGACATCAGCTGCTCGCGATAGGCGCTGCGAATGTCGTCCCACCCGGCGCCGGGCGACACACCAAGGATGCGCAGTGCGTCGAGTACGTCCATCGCCACAGACGGTACCGCACCGCATCCCGACGGAGACTGCCGCAGGAGCGCCAACTTGGTGCTCGGCGACTGCACCGTAAAACGCACCGGACGCCGACGACGCAAGGTCGTCGGCGTCCGGTTCTTCCCCCCGAAAGCGGGCCACTGTGGGCCCGATGCGGAGACCCGCAAGCGGGTCTCGACCGTTGATCAGGTGGGGACTAGATGAATGCTGATGCGAAGATCAGCGAAACGATCGTCATCACCTTGATCAAGATGTTCATTGCAGGACCAGACGTGTCCTTGAACGGATCGCCGACGGTGTCGCCGATGACGGCGGCAGCGTGGCTGTCCGAGCCCTTGCCACCGTGGTGGCCGGCTTCGATGTACTTCTTGGCGTTGTCCCAAGCGCCACCGGCGTTGGACATGTAGATCGCCAGGGCGAAGCCGCTGACGAGTGCGCCAGCGAGGAAGCCACCGAGTGCGTTGACGTCGATGAAGCCGATGATCAGCGGAACCAGCACGGCGAGGCCGCCGGGGATGACCATTTCCTTGAGCGAGGCTTCGGTCGAGATGGCAACACAGCGTGCGCTGTCTGGCTCGACGCCGGGCTTGCCTTCGCGCAGGCCGGGAATCTCACGGAACTGGCGACGGACCTCTTCGATCATCGCAGCAGCAGCACGGCCGACAGCGTCGATCGTCAGAGCGGCGAACACGAACGGCAGCATTGCGCCGAGGAACAGGCCGATGAAGACTTCGACGTTGCCGATGTCCAGGTTCAGCTCGCCGCCAGCGGCGCTGATGGCCTGGTCGAACGATGCGAACAGTGCCAGTGCGGTCAGCGCAGCGGAACCAACAGCGAAGCCCTTGGCGACAGCAGCGGTGGTGTTGCCGAGCGAGTCGAGCGAGTCGGTGACTTCGCGAACCTCGGGTGGAAGCTCTGCCATTTCGGCAATACCGCCAGCGTTGTCAGCGATTGGACCGTAGGCATCGACGCCGACGACCACGCCGGTCGTTGCGAGCATGCCGATGGCGGCGATTGCCACACCGTAGATACCGGCTTCGTTGGTGTCACCGAGGGCCTGCTGGCCAACCCAGTAGGCGCCGCCGACTGCCAGCGCGATGAGCGAAACCGATGCGCCGACCGAGATCATGCCGGACGAGATGCCCTTGAGGATCACGGTTGCGGGGCCGGTTTCGGACTGCTGTGCGATCGCCTTGACGGGACCGTATTCATCGCTGGTCCAGATCTCGGCGACCTTGCCGATCATCCAGCCGGCAATGAGACCGAAGATCACGGCGAGGGGGAGACCCCAGCGTGCGTCGCCGTCGAAGACCATGTAGCCACCGACAAAGACGCCGATAACCGTGAGGCCCATGGCGACGTTGGTGCCCATGTGCAGGGCGTGGGAGAGGTCCTTGATCTTCGCGGAACCGTTGCTGCGAACGGTGAAGCTGCCGACGATCGAGCCGAGCATGCCGACGAAGGCAACCA
>CAZEMU010000008.1:0-44219 GCA_964513315.1 uncultured Acidimicrobiaceae bacterium
ATCTGATCCCCTCCGAGTGGGCCTCCGGCATTGGCCGGGGGCCCAATCGGCGTTTGGGCGCACTGCTGCCGACGCGGCTACGGAGGTCGCTTCGCATAGAGGAAGAGAGGCACTCACATTGCGCTCTTCTCTTGCCCGCGCTTCGTACCGGCTCGGAACGGCGCGCACGAACGCCCACCGAAGACCCCCAGTTCGCAGCCGCCCAACGCGGCATCCGCAGTGCGATGTGTCACCCCCTCGTTCGTCTTGACCACACGCGTGTTGCAAGCGATACTTGCAACGCCTCCCATGCCCGTGAGGCAGCGGCCATCTCGTCAGAGGTGCCTTCCGCTACCCCGGCAGCACCTCTGACGGCCGCATTTCTTCCACATCTCGTGGCGGAGCGGGCATATCGGTACCGTGCACGCTCATGTCCAACGAGCGGATTCCAGCCGATGTCACCGGCGTGTTCGACATCCAGGCCCATGGCCCCGATGTTTGGGTTGGCGAGAGCCCCGACTACCCGTGGGGCCGCATCTATGGCGGGCTGGTTATTGCCCAAGCGCTCTGGGCCGCCACCCAGACGGTGAACGAGTCCCACCATCTGCATTCGATGCACAGCTATTTCATCTTGGGCGGCAACCCGAACGAGCCAGTCCGCTACGAAGTCGACCGCATCCGCAACGGCCGATCCTTCACGACCCGGCGCGTGATTGCTCGCCAAAGCAGCGGCGCGATCTTCAACCTGTCGTGCTCGTTTCAGGTCCATGAGGACGGCGTTGAAACCCAGACCGCCAGCTTCCCGGTCGACGCACCCGCGCCGACCGAAGAAGCGGCGTATCGCGACGGCGCGGGCGTTGATCGCATCGATGTTGCACTCGACGACGAGCCGCGTTCGTTGGTGTGGGTGAAGTTCCCTGACGACCTTGGCGACGATCATCGCAAACAGGCGTGCGCACTCGCATACCTGAGCGACAGCAACGCAATGGACGCCGTCGCCACGTCGCATCCACGCGGTACGCCCGATGAGCATGAGAGCTGGGACGAGTTTTACATGAGCGCCAGCCTCGACCATGCCATGTGGTTCCACCGGCCGGGCCGCGCCGACGACTGGATGCTCTTTGACACTGCGGGCCACGGCATCTTGCGCACCCGCGGCTTAGCGACCGGTGCCGTGTTCAACACGGCTGGCGATCACATTGCGACCATCGCCCAAGAAGGCCTGATCCGCGAGGTCAAGCCGCAGAGCTAGGTGGCCGCGCTAGTGGCCTTCGGAAACGCCGAGAATCTCGGCGATCCGGTCGGCAGAGAAGCCGGGCTCGCGACTCGCGCCAATGAGCACTTGCTCGCGAGTTGCGATGTCAGCGGCCGCCTGCGGAATCTGATCGGCGACCTCGATGGGAATGACTACTGCGCCGTGGCGGTCGGCGTGGATCAGATCGCCGGTGGCGACAGCCATGCCGTGCACAGTGACGGGCTCGCCGATCGAGTCGACTCGCACCCACGCGTGTGACGGGCCGGGCATGCCAGCCAATAGCTGAAAGCCCTCGGCGGAGTCGTCGATGTCGCGGATGCTGCCGTTCGTGATGACGCCGAGCGACCCGAGGCCTTGATGCACGTTCGTATTGACCTCGCCCCACCACGCGCCGTAGCCCGGATGCTCGTCGACATCTTCGATAACAGTGATGCTGGGCGCTGGGCCGTCGGCGATGTGCCGGTAGTAGGCGACCCGAAGGCGCGCCGCTTCGACAGGATCGGCCGCGTCACCAGCAGGTGGTGTCATCGACCGAATCGTCGCCGTTCGAGCGAACCCGACGATCGGTTCGAGTTCTGGTCGCGGGCAGAAGAACGGAGTCGTGCTGTAGCCGAAACCTCGTCGATCCGGGGCGACGACTTCGAGGGCGTTGCACACCGTCGGCGTGTCGAGCGCACGCAGTTGGTTCAGGACGTCGGCTTCGAGCATCCCCAACGATCGCACCCGACAGGGCGATGCACCAATCACGAATTCGTCGCGAGCGCAGTTGGCCCCTAGCGTGGAGGGCAATCCTCAACCAGTTCCTGGAGTCATCGCAATGCGCGAAGCAGTATTCGTTTCCTACGCCCGCACGGGTCTGGCCAAGGCCGGCCGCGGCGGCTTTAACATCACGCCCGCCATGTCCATGGCTGCCCATGCGATCAAGCACGCGGTCGACAAGGCCGGCGTCGAGCCCGGCTCGGTCGACGACGTTGTCCTCGGCAACGGCCAGCACGGTTCCGGCAACCTCGGACGCCTGTCCGGTCTGCTCGCAGGTCTTCCCGTCGAAGTCCCTGGTTCGACCATCCAGCGCCACTGCTCATCGGGTCTGAACTCGATCGCCATCGCGGCGAACCACATCAAGAACGACATGGTTGACACCGTCGTTGCGGCTGGCGTCGAGTCCATCTCGATCCCCAGCCCCGGCATGGGCGGCGAGGTCAACATGGACCCGCAGCTCACCGAGAACCATCCGGCCATTTACATGGCCATGATCGAGACCGCTGACATCGTCGCCGAGCGCTACAACATCAGTCGCGAGTACCAGGACGAGTACAGCCTCGAGTCCCAGATGCGCACCGCTCGCGCCCAGGAGATGGAGCTCTACGCTGACGAGATCGTCCCCATGCAGACCAAGATGCGCTTGGTCAACAAGGAGACCGGCGAAGAGTCGATCGTCGACTTCACCGTCGACAAGGACGAGTGCAACCGCCCCAGCACCACGATGGAGGGCCTGGCCAAGCTCGCTCCCGTCCGTGGCGAAGGCAACTACATCACTGCAGGAAACGCTTCGCAGCTCAGCGATGGCGCTGCTGCGGTCGTGATGATGAGCGACGAAGCAGCTTCGGCTGCTGGCCTCGAGCCAATGGGCGCCTTCAAGGGTTGGGCCGTTGCTGGCTGCGAGCCTGACGAGATGGGCATCGGCCCGATCTACGCTGTGCCGAAGCTGCTCGAGCGTCACGGTCTCACCGTCGACGACATCGACATCTGGGAGCTCAATGAGGCCTTCGCCAGCCAGTGCCTTTACAGCCGTGACAAGCTCGGCATCGATCCCGAGAAGTACAACGTCAACGGCGGCTCGATCTCGATCGGTCACCCCTTCGGCATGACCGGCACCCGTTGCGCGGGCCACCTCCTCCAAGAGGGCAAGCGCCGTGGCGCCAAGTACGGCGTCGTCACCATGTGTGTCGGTGGCGGCCAGGGCGCAGCAGGTCTCATCGAGATCTACTGATCCACCCCGAACGGTGCCCGACACCGTTCGTTAAGACTCGACCGGATCGGCCGCCTTCGGACGGCCGATTCGGCGTTTTGCGCCGATGCCGTCTTGCGCGCGCACTCGGCGCCGGCGCATGATCGAGGCACGCCGGTAGCCGGCGGAAGGGTGACCGAGATGGACGAGTTCGAGCAGTACTGCGCCGAGGGGCGTGAGCGAGCGATGACGCTCGGCAATCGCGGCCCGGTGCGTTTCGTCGGAGACAGCGCACTACACCCGGACATCGTCGAGGCGTACTGGCGCACCGGCTTCTATGTGTTCGAAGGACTGGTTGACCCCGACGAACTCGCTGACCTCGAAGCGGATCTCGCCGACATGAAACGGCGTCTGCCGTCGCATCGCAAGTCAGCCGTCGACAACGACGGCAATCCAGCGCTGGGCGCAGACCTCGAGGCCCGCACGGTCGTGTGGGGCCGCACCTTGGCTGACCCCGTCGGCGGCACGAGCGCATCGCACGGCCGCCACCCGGTGAAGATGACCGAGCCGACGCCCGCCGACGACGCCCCCGACGAAGTCGTCTACGTGCTGCAAGGCACCCTGCAGTTCAGCGACGCCCACCTCCGCCTCTATGGGCACCCCGACTTGCTGGGCATTGCCGCCGCGCTCAACGGTGACGACTTCACCCCGTTCAACGAAGGCATCTTCATCAAGGACCCTGGCGTCGGCCCGTCGGTTGCCTGGCACCGAGATGGCGTGACCCACTGGGAATCGCCCGCATGGGACCAAGGCACGCACGGCTTCAACCTGATGGCCCAGCTGCACGGATGCGGTCCGGAGAACGGCGTCTGGGTGCTTCCGGGTAGCCACAAGGAACGCCACGTCGACCTGGGCGCGATGGCCGCCGAAGCCGGAAGTGATCGGCTGCCGCAAGGCGTGCCGCTGGTGTGTGCGCCTGGCGACGTTGCCATCGTCAATCGTCAGGCGATCCATGGCTCGTTCGCAAACACGAGCCCGGAACCGCGCATCACGTTCAACATGGGTTTCCATCGTCGCAGTGCCGTGCTGGGCGCAACCGGCAGCGGGATCCACGGTGTCGTCGGCCCGCTCGACGAGGAGCGCATCGCGAAGCGATCCGAGATCATCGGCTTCGCGATTTCTGCCCGCAGCCAGCGCTTCCCAGACGAGACCCCGTTCGACTACCAACCGCACCGCGGCCAGACCTTCGCGTGGAGCGAGGCAGCCCGCGCCCAGATTCAGGACTACAGCCTGCTCGACCTCAGCATCTAGGGCTACTCCAGGTCGAGTGCCACGTAGTTGGCGTAGTGGCTGGCTTCAGCGGGCCGACCCCAGATCCGAACGAGCCCGCCGGTCTGCTGGATCGCGATGATCTCGGCAGCCGAGAGGTCGGTCGACGGCGCGTTGTAGATGACGATGTGAGGATCGGCGAAGCTCTCGGATGTCGGGCGGGCGGCGACGAAGGCAGCGGCCGTGAGTCCGCCGCTTGCTCGATATGCGTCGATGTCGCCAGTGACGACGACGAGCACGCTTCCTGACAGTTCGGCGAAGGTCGGCCAGCCGGTCTGCGCTGTCGCAGCACCCAGGGTGATGGCGCCAGGACTCCGGACGATGAGGTCGAGCGGCGTGAACAAGCGATCTTCGAAGACGTCGCGGATCGAGCGATCGAACGCGAGTCGGTCCCGTTGCGTCGACGGGGCGTCTTTGAAGTCAAGGAAGACCGTCAGCGGTTCGTCGGTCGGAAGTGCGGCGATCGACGCGAGGGCGTCGTCGAGCGTCGCGACGTTGCTCGTCCGATCGAAGGCGTGGTGGTACACCGACCATTCGCCGTCGGCGGTCGGCCCGTGCAGATCGAACTCGAAGCCACGAACACCACCCTGGTACAGCTCGCGAACCGACCGGTCCGAGCGATAGGTGTTGTGACTCGCAAGCTGAGTGCTCGCCGTCAGCGGCAACCCCGGCCAGGCCTCCACGCTGAGCACATGGTCTTCGGTCGAGCGAGCTGCCTGCAACAAGGACCGGGCGAGATCTCGCAGTCGATCGCCGAGCTCGTCGAGGACATCGGCGCCTCCGACCGCGAGGTCGACCGACGCGCTTGCCACCGTGGTTCGCACCAGCAGGTCATCGCTCTTGGCCGCCTGCACCGCGAGCTGTTGGCCGACCTCTCGCACTCGTTCCCCGTCGATTCCAAGCCAAGCCATCGACGGTCAAGCTAGGACCCCGTGAGTGTCTTTTCAATACCTTTCTTTCAACAAGACTCCAGCGGTTGGGTTACCCGGCGCTTCCACCCTCGAGGTCAGCTGGGTCCGCCAGGACGACCAGCACCTGACCGTTGTCGACCTGGTCGCCGACGGCGCATCGCAGCTCGGTGACCACTGCGTCGACCGGGGCGTTGATGGTGTGCTCCATCTTCATGGCCTCCATCACGACGAGCGCTTGTCCAGCCGTGACGGTGTCGCTTTCGGCGACATGGACGAGCAGCACCTTGCCGGGCATCGGCGCGGTCTGGCCGCCAGCGACATCGCCACTGCCGTAGTCCGGGAAGCGGTCAACGTCGTGCAGCACGACGACACCGCCGGGACCTTGGACGGTCCACTGCGCGCCGGATCGAGTGACGCCATAGGGCGCTCGGGCACCTGCGATGTCGACATCGACTCGGCCGCCGTCGAGCGAGATGAGTGCGGCTTGGACCGGCTCGGCCTCGTCGACTGCCATCTCGAACGCTCCCGAGCGATCCGACGATGGGCGGTAGTGGACCGTGAACTCGTCGTCGCCATGGGCATAGATGCGCCGTTCGGCAGGCATCGATGAGTTGCGGTAGCCGCTGGCCATGAAGGCGAGCGATCCGGCAAGAGCACGGTTCTCGTGTTGGGCCACGAGCGACGCCACAAAGGCCGCTGCGGCAATCGTCTCGGGCGTGACCTCGGCGACCCGAGGCGGATCGACCCGTTCGATGAAGTCCGTGGTCGTGTCGCCGGCCAAGAACTCAGGCGTGCGGAGGGTCGCAACCAAGAAGTCGCGGTTCGTCGTCATGCCCGCCACGGCCATGCGTTCGAGCACGAGTGCCAGGCGGTTGGCCGCCTCGGTGCGCGTCGGTGCGTGCACGATCACCTTGGCCAGCATCGGGTCGAAGTCGACGCTGACCACCGAACCGGTCTCGACGCCGGTGTCGAGACGCGCGGTAGGCGTATCGGACAAGCCGAAGGCGTGCAGCGTTCCGATAACCGGCAAGAAGTCGTTCGCCGGGTCTTCGGCATAGAGCCGCGCTTCGATCGAGTGCCCGTCGATTCCAAGATCGTCTTGGACATAGCCGAGCGGCTCGCCCATTGCGACACGCAGCTGCTCACGGACAAGGTCGATACCGGTGATCTCTTCGGTCACTGGGTGCTCGACCTGGATGCGGGTGTTCATCTCCAAGAAGAAGAACTCGGCCGAGTCGCCTTCGCCGTCGACCAAGAACTCGACCGTGCCCGCGCTGTAGTAGCCGACGGCTTCTGCGGCGGCGACTGCAGCGGCACCCATGCGGTCACGCAGCTCCGGCGAGAGTGCTGGTGACGGTGCTTCTTCGATGATCTTCTGATGGCGGCGCTGGATCGAGCACTCGCGCTCGAACAGGTGCACGACGTTTCCGTGCTGGTCGCCGAGCACCTGGATCTCGACGTGACGAGGCGTGGTCAGATAGCGCTCGATGAACACCGTGCCATCGCCGAACGACGACGCGGCTTCGCGCTGCGCGCCTTCGACCGCGGCACCAAGTTCGTCGGCGGATTCGACGACGCGCATGCCCTTGCCGCCGCCGCCGGCTGAGGCCTTGACCAGCACGGGCATGGAGAGCTCACCGAGATCGGCCGGGGCGGCGCCGTCGACGAGCACCTGCGGCAGCGTCGGCACATCGGCGTCGATCATCATCGCCTTGGCCGCGAGCTTGTCACCCATCGACGCGATCGCGTCTGGAGGCGGGCCGACCCAGGTCATGCCTGCGGCCATCACGGCACGGGCGAAGTCTGCGTTCTCGGCCAAGAAGCCGTAACCGGGGTGGACCGCATCGGCGCCGGTTCGACGGGCCGCGGCGAGCACCTTGTCGACGTCGAGATACGTCTCGGCTGGCGTGCGTCCGTCGAGGGCGACGGCTTGGCCGGCCTCGTGCACAAAGGGGGCGTCGGCGTCGCCGTCGGCGAAGATCGCAACGGTGTCGATGCCCATGTCATGTGCGGTCCGGAAGACGCGCCGTGCGATCTCGCCACGATTGGCGACCAAAAGCCTGCGGATAGCACTCACCGGAATACCCCGAATCCCTCGGCGCCTTGGACTTGTTCGTTGTGGCAGACCGACAGCGACATGCCGACGATGTCTCGTGTGTGTCGGGGGTCGATGACGCCGTCGTCGGCGACCCGTCCGGTCGAGTAGAGCGCCAGCGACTTGAGCTCGTGATAGTGCTCAACCGTGGCGGTCGTGGCTGCGTCGGCTTCTTCGTCGAACTCGAGACCCTTGCGAGCGGCTTGGGCTCGGCGGACGAGCGACATCACGCCGGCGATCTGCTTGGGGCCCATGATGGCGATTTTGGCGGTCGGCCAGAGATAGGTGAAGCGAGTGTTGAAGCCTCGACCCGACATGCCGTAATTGCCAGCGCCGTAGCTCGATCCGATGATCACGCTGATGTGGGGCACGGTCGAGTTCGACACCGCGTTGATCATGCGACTGCCGTTCTTGACGATCCCACCGTGCTCAAAGTCCTTGCCGACCATGTAGCCGGTGATGTTGTGCAGGAACAGCAGCGGGATGTTCTGCTGGTTGCAGAGCTGAATGAACTGGGCTGCCTTGTTTGCGCTCTCGCTGAAGAGCGGGCCGTTGTTGCCCAAGATGCCGACCGGGTAGCCATGCACGTTTGCCCAGCCGCAAATGAGGGTCGTGCCGTAGCGGGCTTTGAACTCTTCGAAGCGGCTGCCATCGACGACTCGGGCGATGACCTCGCGCACGTCGATCGCGACAGTGAGATCGCGGGCCATGCAACCGAGCAGCTCTTCGGGATCGTGCACCGGCACGTCAGCTTCGCCCGTTGGTCCGTAGCCCCGCTTGTGATGGTTGAGGTGCGCAATGACCTCGCGGCACATGCGCAGGGCGTCGAGTTCGTCTTCGGCCAGGTAGTCGGCCAAGCCACTGACCTCGGCGTGCATCTGCCCGCCGCCGAGCGTCTCGTCGTCGCTGATCTCGCCCGTCGCCATCTGGACGAGCGGCGGACCGCCCAAGAACACCTTGGACTTCTCCTTGATGAAGATGTTGTAGTCACTCATGCCGGGTTGGTAGGCGCCTCCGGCGGTGGAGGACCCGAAGACCACGGCGACCGACGGAATGCCGAGCTTCGACAGCTCGGTCACGTCGTAGAAGAAGCGACCGCTCTCGCCGAAGTGATCCATCTGCTCTCGCATTTGGCGTTCCGGATCGTCGTCGCCGCGCAGGTCACCGCCAGCCGACTCGACGAACTGCACGTAGGGCAGCCGGTTCTCCCGACAGATCTGGATCGCTCGCATGATCTTCTTGGCCGCCACCGACGTCATCGCTCCGCCGAGCACGGTCGGGTCGTTGCCCATGATCATGCACTCGGTGCCTTCGATGACGCCGATGCCCATCACCAGCCCGCCGCCGACCTTGTAGTTCGTGCAATAACCAGCGAGTGAGCTGATCTCAAAGAACGGCGAGTCGGGGTCGAGGACCGCCGAGATCCGCTCGCGAATCGGCAGCTTGCCTCGTGACCGCAGCCGGTCTATCGATGCCGGGCCGCCGCCAGCGGCAGCTTCGGCGTGTAGCGCATCGAGCTCGGCGAGCTGTTCGAGCATGTCGTCGCGATTGCGGACGAACTGCTCGTTCGACGTATCGAGGTTGGTTCTGAGAATCCCCACGACCGGATCGTAGGTGGTGGCCTCTCTCCGCTCCGAAGCCGAATTGCTGCTCTGGCGACAGAACCGGCGTGACCGACCGGGGGTGCTGAGCGTGAGCAGCCTTGGACGGTGCGCAGCGTCGTCACCGGCAAGAGTGGGAAACCGCCGGGACCAGATCACGCGTCGGAACGGACGCTGACCCAGTCGGCGAGCCGCAGATCCGACGTCAACGCCTGTCGACTCATCCCCGTCGTCACGACGGTGACCGACACCGCCACGGACCCGAGCACCAGGAACATGACCACGAGTTGCACGAGTACGGCATCAAGCGGGTCGGCGCCTGCGAGCAAGAGGCCGGTCATCGCTCCAGGAAGCGCGATCAACCCAACCACCCGAGTGCGCTCGATCTGTGGAGTGAGCGCAAGCCGAGTCACATCACGAACGAGCGGACGCGTCGCTTCGACCCGAGGAAAGCCGAGAGCGAGCATCGCTTCGATCTGCCCCGTTCCGTCAAGCAGACCGCTTCGAGTCCGCTCAACAGCTTGAACTGTGGCGGGCATCGTGTTGCCGATCGTGATCCCGGCGATCACGACGATTGCGACCGGCTCCGCATCGAGCACACCGAAACCGAACAAGACGACGAGCACGACGGCACAGGTCAGCCCGATCGATGTGATCCCGATCGCGAAGAGGCCTGGCACCGCGGAGGCTCGCCGGGTGACGACCCAACCCGAGATGAGCACCATGCCGAGGACCCACAACCAGGCCCAGACCGTCGCCAACGATGACTCGAAGATGACGGTGAAGAACACGCCGACTGCGATGAGCTGCACAGCGGCTCGCAGCGACGCCCACAGGATCGAGCGTTCGAGCCCGAGTCCACGCCACGCAGAGACGGCGACGACAACCGCCACCAAGATGAGCGAAATCGCCGCCTGCCACGGTTCGATGTCGGCGACCACGCCGCGATGCTAACGAACGCCAGGGAACGAGGCTGCAGCGCTACTCCGACGGGGCGACGAAGCCCTCGGTGACGCCGTCGTGTACGACCGCCATTGGCGTGGTCGGAGGCGACACCCGATACTGGTTGTCCAACAGGGCGAGAGCTTCGACGTGTGGGACCGCGGGCGAGAACAGGTAGCCCTGCGCCTCGTTGCAGCCCGCGTTGAGCAGAAGCGCAACTTCGTCCTCGTTCTCGACACCTTCAGCAACAATGTGCAAATCGAGCGTGTCGGCAAGCTCAACGATCGATCGGACGATGACCTCGTCGCGTCGGTCCTGCAAGGCTTGCGACACGAAGTGCCGGTCGATCTTGACCTCGCTGATCGGCAGATCGACGAGTCGAGCAAGCGAGGAGTAGCCGGTCCCGAAGTCGTCGATAGAGATCTGTACGCCGAGTTCGGAGAGTCGTGCGAGCACGCGTGAGTTCTGGCCTGCCTCGTCCATGATGTCGACTTCGGTGATCTCGATGATCAGAAGGTCCGCGGCGAGCCCGTACTTGCGTAGCAAGTGGGCGGTCCGGTCGGGCAGCGTGTTGTCGAAGAGCGATCGGGCCGACAGATTCACTGCGACGGGCACGGCGTTTCCTGCGTCTCGGCATTGCACGGCGAACTGCACACCGACCTCGATGATGCGGTCGGCGAACGCCTGGCTCTCATCACTCAGGGTCACGAGATGGATGAAACGATCGGGGCTCAACAGGCCGAGCGACGGGTGGTTCCAGCGAGACAGCGCCTCGAAGCCGGTTACCTTGCCGCTCGCCAGCTCAACTTTGGGCTGGTAGTGGAGCACGAACTGATCGCCGGCGAGCGCACTCTTGAGCGACGCCGACAGGGTGACTTCCTCGAGCGGTGTTTGTTCGATCTCGTCGCTGAAACGTTCGATCGTGCGGCCCCGACGTTTCGCCTCGTACATGGCGATGTCGGCGTGACGCATCAGCGATTGCACGTCGGGGCCGTGCGTCGGAGCGAGGGCGATGCCGCACGAGATCGTGGTGCTGATCGACATACCGCTCAGACGCATCGTGCGACTGATTGCCGTCACGATCCTGTCCGCGAGCTGATGCGATGACTCGGTGTCAGCGCTACTCGAGATGATGGCGAATTCGTCGCCGCCGAGTCGGGCCACGAGGTCGGGTGCTTCGATGACTTCGGACAGGCGATTCGCGATGTGCACAAGCACGTCGTCGCCAACCGCATGTCCCAGCGTGTCGTTGATCGTCTTGAACCGGTTGAGGTCCATGATCATGACCGAGAGCGGCGCGCCTTCGGCGAGCCGTTCGCGAAGACACTCGACGTAGTGAGAGCGGTTTGCGAGCCCCGTGAGCGCATCGGTTGCGGCCTGTCGGCGCAGCGCTTGGTGGGCATCTCGGGCGCGCAACGCGGTCTCATAGAACTGCTCATTCACATGCGATGCGGCGCCCATCAGGATCAGGGCAACCAAGAGCGACGCTTGCCACGCCGTCGGCCGGGAGATCAACGCGAACGAACCCAGCAAGGCCAGCGCAGGCACGGTCATCAGGAACACCATGTGACGCGAGTGCCAGATGCCCAGCCAGAACGTCACGGCCACCATCAACAGCACCGAGACCGGCCAGACATTGGGGATGAGGCCAGAGAGGACCACACATGCGAGCGCTGGAATCGCAAAACGCGCACGCACGGTGCGCTTTTGTGGCCAAGGTCCCTTCATGTGCCCAAATTCGGCCGTGCGGAAGCTGATTTAAGCTGTTCGTGCCCCGGGTAGGAATGGCGGGCCGGGCGACAGGGGTCACGCGGCTCAGCTCAACCGCTTAAGGGGGAAAATCAGCCTGCCTCGGCCTGACGCACACGCTGCGTGACATCGTCGAACACAATCGCTACAGCGCCATCCTCGAGAGGTGTGATGGCGAGGTCGACGACCTGGCCCGCAGCAGCAGCACCGGGCACGGGCACGCCTTCTTGCAGGTGCTCTTGCCCCGTCAACGACACGAGCAGCGCCAAATTGAACAGGCCCGAGTCACGCATACCGGCCTCGGCCGAAGCTGCAGGATCGACGTGATCACCGAGCCGGCCGTAGTAGGTGGCTGCGATGTCGTTCACCATGGACACCCGAAGTGTCGCATCGCTTCCGACCGGCTCCAGCACGGCGACGCCGGTGGTAATCAGGCCAAGAATCGTCTCGCACTGCCGCAAGCGTCGGCGAAGCCCCGACTCGTCTGCGGGCGCGTCGCTCCAGGTGATTTCCTCTTCCATGTGGTCAGGACGTGCCTCAGGAGCATTAGTCGCGCGATTTTCGTACTTTTATCCCATTCCAGGTTCGCGGCGGGTTGAAGCGACGAGACAGTGACCGTGTTTGACCGTGAGGTGCCGCTCGATCAGGGCACTTCGCCGTCAATCACGCCGTCATCGATCAGGCAGGAGAGGCACCGATCGAGTTGCTCTGCCGAGCAGGCGGGCCCGATCGATTGCGTCGTGACCAAATCGGTCGCGGATCGCGTCGACGGCGCCGTCAAGTTCAGGCGGCGGGCCGTCAAACGGCAGCGCCAGCTGCACCGCCGATGCGTCACCGAGACTCGTCAGCGACAATCCAATGCGCGTGAGCCCACGCTCCTCGCACTCGCCCCAGTTGCCAGAGAGCAATGAGCGAGCAGCCTGCAGGATGGGATCGGTCGCTGCGGTTGCTTGGGCAAACGTGTGCGACCGCGTGGCCGCCGTGAAGTCGCCATAGCGAAAGCGCACCACCACGGTTCGAGCGACACGATCTGCCGCTCGCAAGCGCTGGGAAACTCGATCGACGATCTCAAGCAGAACGGTCTCGGACTCGGCTCGGTCCAGGCGACCACGAGGGAACGAGCGCTGCGAGCCGACGGATCGCCGCCGCCGGTTCGTTTCGATCCGGCGAGGGTCCCGGTTCGAGCTCAGCGCGTGAAGGTGATGGCCGGCGCCTCGGCCAACAAGTCCGGCGAGTCGGTCCGGGTCGACTTCGGCAACATCGCCAACGGTGCGAATGCCCTTGGCGCGCAGCTTCTCGGCCGTAACTGGGCCGACACCCCAGAGGCGCTCGACCGGCAACGGATGTAAGAACTCGAGTTCACAACCGGGTTCAACGACGAGCAGGCCGTCGGGTTTCGATACGGTGCTCGCGACCTTGGCCAGGAACTTGGTCGTCGCGCATCCAACGCTGATCGGAAGCCCGACCTCGTCCAACACGCGACGGCGCAGACGCTCGGCGACGATCCGACCCGGCCCGACGAGCCGGTGCAGGCCAGTCACATCCAGAAAGGCCTCGTCGATCGAGAGCCCTTCGACTTCGGGGGTCGTATCGCGGAAGATCTCGAAGACGTCTGCGCTCGCCGCCGAGTACGCGTCCATGCGGGGCGGGACTTCGACGATGGTCGGACACAACCGGCGGGCCTGGCCCGTCGACATTGCGGTGCGCACACCGACTCGGCGGGCCTCGTAGCTGGCGGACAGCACGACTCCCCCGCCCACCATCATCGGCACATTGCGAAGCGCCGGATCGTCTCGCTGTTCGACCGAGGCGTAGAACGCGTCGAGGTCGGCATGCAGGATCGTTGCGGTCGCATCATGCGACAACAGGGTCGAGGTCATCGAACGCATGTTCGCATTTGGAAGCACCCGAGGTCAACCGGCTGGCTGACACCCGACATACCAAACCCGACATTCCAACGGCGCCAAGGCGCCGTGAAAGGATGCCGAGATGCGCATTCTTGTCACCGGCGGCACCGGATTCATCGGCGCCGAGATCGTCCGCCGACTCACGAACCAAGATCACGATGTCATCGTCGCCCACCGATCGGGCAACTTCAGCCGCATCGAAGACGTGCTCGATCGCGTCACACCGGTCCAAGCCGACCTCGGCGACAACGACGCCGTGACCGCGCTCGTCACCGACATTGCCCCCGAGATCATCCATCACTTCGGCGCCACGCTCACTGGCCCGGGCGAGGCGGACCCACCCGCGCTCCTGCGCTCGAATGTCGACGGCGTGATCACGCTGTTCGACGCAGCTCAAGCTGCCGGGACGCGACAGGTGATCTTCGCGAGCAGCATCGGCACCTATGGGCGCGACCTGATGCCCGGCGAGCCGGTGCATGACTTCAGCCTTCAACGGCCAACGAGTGTCTACGGCGTCACCAAGGTGTTCGCCGAGAACCTTGGCGCCTGGTACCGCCAGCGGTACGGGCTTGACTACCGCGGCATTCGCTATCCGTCGATCGTCGGGCCGGGCGTCACGACCAAAAGCGTCGCCCAATACACGAGCTGGATGATCGAAGCAGCGGGCAGAGGTGAGGCGTTCGATGCCTGGGTTGGGCCCGAGGCCGTCGTGCCGATCCTCTATTACAAAGATGCGGCCCAGGCGGCCATCGACCTCTCGGACGCTCCGATCGAAGACATCGCGTCGATCAATTATCTGGTTGATGGACCCCGACCGACGCCGACAGCTGGACAACTCGCCGAAGCGGTCGTTGCGGCAGTACCAGCGGCCGAGATTCGGTTCGAAGATTCGTCCGACACACCGTCACGCCACCTGGTCATCGACGACGCAATCGCTCGCAAGGAGTGGGGCTGGGCACCGAGCTTCAGCCTCGAGGCAATGATCGAGGACTTCTTGCACGAGATGACCTAGCTCGGCGAACGAGCACCGACGGAGAATCCGAGCTCTGCTTCCGGCCCCAGACGTCGGGTGACCAGACCTCAGCCGACCCAGCCCTCGTCACGGCGGCGGCGGCGATCGTTGATCACCAGCGCACCGCCGGCCAAGAAGAACAGACTCGAGATTGCGATCGCGAAGTTCGCTTGACCACCGGTGAGTGCAAGCGAAGTCGGTGGCGCTTCTTCGTCGGTGACCTGTGGATTCGGCGGCCCATCGATGTCGGGAGCGTTCGTGATGTTCGGGAACTCCAACGGGACGACTCGTGGACGTGCTGGCGTCAACGGCGGCGGCGTGACCACAGTGACCTCGTCCTGGTTGTCGGCGGGCGCAATATCGATGATCCCGGCCGGCGGCGTAACCGAAACGACATAGGTGAGTTCAGCATCAGGGCTCGTCACAACGGCGTTCACGACGATCGTGATCGACGAGCCTGCCGTCAGGTCGAGCGAGAGATCTAACCCGCCCTCTCCATCGCCCTCGCCGCAGCCTGCGAGTCCGACGACTTCGCCACAGACCCAGGAAACGTCGCTGACGCCTTCGGGAAGTTGGTCGAACACCTGGGCATTCGAGACGTCGCTCGGACCATTGTTCGTGATGACCAGTTCCCAGCTGATGGTGTCGCCGACTTCGGGCACCTCGTCGCTGACGGTCACATCGATCGCAAGGTCGACTTCACCCAGCGTCGCATTCGTATCGATTGCGGTGTTGTCGCCAGGAGCAGGATCGACCGCATTCGGGCCTGGCTCGACCTGCACGGTGTTCGCCACACCGTCGGTCGCACTGGAGCGCACGGTTGCGTCGAGGACGATCGTGACTGATGTGCCGGATGCCAGGTCGACCGTGCCGAGCACCTGGCCATCGACGATCTCAACCGCACACGCTCCTGCAGCCGGAAGTTCGCCACAGGCGACGCTCACGTCGGTGATCGCCTCGGGGACAGTGTCGATGATCGTGGCGCCGACTGCGTCGGACGGACCATCGTTGGTCACGGTGATGGTGTAGACGATCGGCTGACCCGCCGTGGCTGGGTTCGGAGCTGACGTCTTGGTCACGCTCAGGTCAGTCGAGCGAATGACCGGGACCTCGACCGAGGTGCCTTCGTTGTTGGTCGGATCGGGATCGTCGGTCAATGACGTAACGGTGGCACGGTTCACGAGCGGGCTTGGAGCGTTGCCGTCGACGACCGTTTCAAACTCGAGCGCTACAGACGTGCCAGCTGCGATCGTTCCGAGCTGGCAGACGCCGCCCGAACACAGCTCCGACTCATCAGACAGCGAGAGTCCGGCCGGGAGGGCGTCGGTGAGTTCGACGTCGACGGCGTCGGATGGGCCGTCGTTGCGCACGACGACGGTCCACGTCATCGTGTCGCCGCCGAGCACCTCGGTGACCGCAGGTCGCTTCTCGACGACGAGGTCGGCCGATGGAGCGGTCGGAGCGACGTCGGTGGCGGTGTTTCCGGTCAGGTCGGGATCGGTGAATCCGGTCGGTGGCGTGACCGTGGCCGTGTTGGTGATGTCACCAGCAACGGTCGGATCGATCGTGCCACTGATCGTGATCGTGGCCGAAGCGCCTGGAGCGAGGTCTGCCGATGCGGTGACCTCGGCGCCGTTCACCTCGGTCGTGCATGTGTTCGGGGCGTCGGTTGCACAAGAAGCGCTCGGCGCGAGCACCGCAGCGGGCACGAGGTCGAGTACGCGTACGCCATTGGCTTGCGACGGGCCGTCGTTTGTGACGGTGACCGTGTACGTGACTGCTTCGCCTGGGACGAGCACGTCGGGTGACGATGACTTCGTCACCGTCAGGTCGGTCTCGCCCAGCGACGGGTTGACATTGGTGTCGCTGTTGTTGCCCGGCGCAGGGTCGGTTGCACCGGGGCCAGCGATGACCGTCGCGGTGTTCTCGAGCGCACCATCGAAGGCTGGATCGATCGTGCCAGCGACCTGGACACTCACCGTCGAACCGGCGGGGATGTCGAGCGTGAACGCTGCGGGGTCCGAACCGTCGACCGAGCACGCGGCCGCGGCCGCGACGTCGGCGCAGCTTGCGATCGCATCGAGCACTGCGGCGGGCACCGGATCGGTCACGTTGGCCCCGACTGCATCGGACGGTCCGTTGTTCGTGACGGCGATCGTGTAGACGATGGCTTCGCCCGAGATCAGCGGATCCGGGGTCGACGACTTCGCAAGCGCGAGGTCGGTGACGAGCGTGACGGGGACAGGTTCGGTCGCCGTGCTGTCGTTCGTCGGGTCGGGGTCGGGCGTATCGGCTGTGACCGAAGCTTCGTTGACGAGCGAGCCGGTCGTTGACGAGTCGACGAGCGTCTCGAACACGAGGTCGATTTCCTGTCCCGGTGCGAGCGACGCGATCGAGCACACACCGTCGGTGCAGTTCGCTGGCTCAGCGATGAGGGTGACGCCTGCTGGGAGCGTGTCGGTGACCTCGATGCCAGTGGCAGTCGAAGGACCCGCGTTCGCAACCGTGACTCTCCAGCTGAGGGTTTCACCAGCGACGACGCTGTCGGCGAGCGCGTTCTTCCGGACCGACAGATCTGCCGAAAGGGTGATCGGCGTCTCGTCGGTGGCCGAATCGTCGGTCAGGTCAGGGTCCGTGACGCCGGTTGGCGGCTCGACCGTGGCGGTGTTGGCGAGTGTGCCGGTGGCCGCGTCGTCGAGGAGCGCCTCGACGGTGATCGTGGCCGAGGCGCCTGGCGCGAGCGCCACGGTCGCGGTCACGGTCTGGGCGACGACGTCGGTGGAGCACGTGTTGGGGGCTGCGACGGCGCACGATGCGCTCGCATCGCTGAGGGCGTCAGGCAACACGTCAGTCACAGTGGCGCCATCTGCAAGCGATGGACCGTCGTTGGTCACGACGATTTCGTACGTCACGGTTTCGCCCGCCACGACATCGCCGATGACAGTCTTGGTGATCGACAGATCAGCCTCGCCGACCGATGGGTTCACGTTGGTGTCGCTGTTGTTGGCGAGCGTCGGATCGGTGTCGTTCGGGCCAGCGGTGACGGTTGCGGTGTTCTCCAGCGAGCCGTCCGAGGCTGGGTCGATCGTTCCGGCGATCTCGACGGTGACCGAAGCGCCTGAAGGGATGTCGAGGGTGAACTCGGCCGGATCGCTCGCCACGACCGTGCACGCTGTCGAAGCGACGACGTCGACACAACGAGCGACAGCGCCGAGCACATCAGCAGGCACCGCGTCGATGACCGAAGCGCCGACCGAGTCCGACGGCCCGTTGTTCGTGACAACCAGCGTGTAGATGATCTCTTCGCCGGCGACGAGCGGATCGGGCGCTGACGTCTTGATGAGCGCCAGATCAGTGACGACGTCGACGGGCACAGGGTCGGTGGCATCGACATCATTGCCAGAATCCGGATCTGGCGTCGCGGAGATGACGGTGACCTGGTTTGTGATCGGATCGGTGATGCTTGGCGCAACCGCGGTCTCGAGCACGATCTCGAGCTCTTGGCCTGGTGCGAGCGACGCGATCGAACAGACACCGTCGGTGCAGTTCGCTGGCTCAGACACAAGGGTTACGCCAGTAGGCAATGCGTCGCTGACGACAACATCGAGGGCGGTCGATGGGCCGTTGTTGCCGACCGTGATCGTCCACGACAGGATCTCGCCTGCCGTCACGGTTGCTGCGTCGGCGGACTTCGTGACATAGACATCGGCGATCGCGGTAACGGTCGTCTCGTCGGTCGATTCGTCGTTGTCCGGGTTCGGATCGGTGACGCCTGCTGGCGGCTCGACCGTTGCGGTATTGGTCAGGGTGCCGGTGAGCGATGGGTCGACTGTGCCCTCGACGGTGATCGTGGCTGAGGCGCCCGGCGCGAGCGAGAGCATCGCGTCGACAACGCCCGCATCGGCGGTGGCCGAGCACGTGTCCGGCGCGACTGCCGCGCAGCTCACGCTGACACCGCCGATCTCGGTTGGCAGCACGTCGGTGACAGTGGCACCGCTCACTGCGGACGGCCCGCTGTTGGTGACGACGATCTCGTACGTGATGCCTTCGCCGGCGACAACCGGAGCAGGCGTCGACGTTTTCACGATCGACAGGTCGGCTTCGCCAATCGAGGGGTTGATGTTCGTGTCGGTGTTGTTGCCCGGAGTTGGGTCGGTGTCGTTCGGGCCAGAGGTGACGGTGGCGGTGTTCTCCAACGAGCCGTCCGAAGCCGGGTCGATGGTGCCTGCAATCTCGACGCTTACGGAAACGCCAGCGGGGATGTCGAGCGTGAACGCGGCTGGGTCTTGCGAGTCGACCGTGCAGGCCGCAGCGGCAGCGACGTCGGCGCAGCGAGCGATCGCGCCGAGGACGTCCTCGGGCACGTCGTCATTCACGGTCGCACCGATCGAGTCTGACGGTCCGTTGTTCGTCACAACGATCGTGTAGACGATCTCTTCGCCGGCCACGAGCGGGTCGGGTGCAGACGTCTTGACGAGCGCGAGATCGGTGACGACATCGATCGGCAGTGGATCGGTCGAGTCAGCGTCGTTGCCAGGCTCTGGATCTGGCGTCGCCGCTTCGACGACAACCTGGTTCGTGATCGGGTCGGTGATGTCAGAATCGATCGCCGTCTCGAGAACGATCTCGACCTCTTGGCCTGGTGTGAGCGACGCGACCGAGCACACGCCGTCGGTGCAGTTCGCGGGTTCAGCGACGAGCGCGAGGCCAGCCGGCAGCGAGTCGGTCACGACGATGTCGGTGGCGGTCGACGGGCCGTTGTTGCCGACGGTGATCGTCCACGACACGTTCTCGCCGGCAACCGCGACGGCTGCGTTGGCGGACTTGGTCACGTAGATGTCAGCGATTGCGGTGAGTGTTGCTTCGTCGGTTGCTTCGTCGTTCGCCGGGTTCGGGTCGGTCACGCCGGCTGGCGGTTCAACGGTTGCCGTGTTCGTCAATGTGCCGGTCGCGTCGACAGCGACGGTCCCGTCAATCGTGATCGTGGCCGAGGCGCCAGGCGCCAACGAGACGCTGGCGTCGACAACACCTGCGACGGCAGCGGCCGAGCAGGTGTTGGGGGCGACGGCCGCACAGGTCGCAGTGGCGCCTGAGATTTCGGCGGGCAAGACGTCGCGGACTGCGGCGCCGCTTATTGAAGACGGGCCGCCGTTCGTTACGACGATCTCATAGGTGATGCCCTCACCGGCGACAACCGGGTTGGGCGTTGAGGTCTTGGTGATGGAGAGATCGGCCTCGCCGAGCGATGGGTTCACGTTGGTCGACGTGTCGTCGCCATCGTCAGGATCAGTTGCGCCTGGACCTGGCGCGACCGATGCGGTGTTGGTCAATGCGCCTTCGAAGGCCGGGTCGATCGTTCCCGTGACCTGCACGCGGACCGAGGATCCAACGGGGATGTCGAGCGTCGCTTGTGCCGGATCCGATGAGTCGATGGTGCAGCTCGTGCCAGCAGGCACAAGCGCGCACGTTGCCGTGGCGCCGAGAACGGCGGCCGGCACGGGATCGCTGACGACCGCTCCTACAGAGTCGGATGGGCCGTCGTTGGCAACGACGAGGGTGTAGGTAATCGCCTCGCCCGAGATCAGCGGGTCCGGCGCCGAGGTCTTCACGATCGACAGGTCGGTGATGACGTCGACGGGCACTGCCGGCGTCTCATCGGTGTTGTTGGCCGGGACCGGATCAGTCGTGGCCGAGGTGACCTCGACGGCGTTGGTGATCGAGCCCGTGACGTCGGCGGCGACGAGCGTGTCGAATGCAAGCTCGACCGTTTCGCCTGGCTCAATCGCGGCGATATCGCAGACACCATTGGTGCAATTCGCTGGCTCGCTCACGAGCGTCAGACCTGCGGGAAGCGTGTCGGTGACCTCGACGTCGACGGCGGTCGACGGGCCGGCGTTTTCGACAACAACGGTCCACGCAATGGTCTCGCCGGCGGTTACTCGAGCTGCGTCGGCGGACTTCGTGACCGACAGATCGGCCTCGGTCTCAAGTGGGTTCGTGTCGGTCGATGAGTTATTGCCCGGTGTCGGATCCGAGGCGTTCGGTCCCGGCACAACCGTCGCCGTGTTCGACAGCGTGCCTGTCGCCGATGCGTCCACCGTGCCGTCAACGGCAATGGTGAGCGAGGCGCCTGGGTCGAGGCTGAAGACGCCCTCGATGAGTGAGCCGTTGAGCGCTGCGGAGCACGTGCCGTCGTCGGGAGCGACCGTGCAGGTGAGCGACGGCGACAGAACGGCGGCAGGAAGTGGGTCAGTGATCGATGCGCCGACGGCACGGGACGGTCCGTCGTTCGTTACGACGATTTCGTAGCTGATCGCTTCGCCCGCAGTTGCCGGGTTCGGGGTCGAGGTTTTCACGACTCGCAGGTCGGTGACGACCGATGGCGTGCCAGGGTCACCGTCGTCATCGGTGTTGTTCGCCAGATTGGGATCGGTTACGCCAACGGGCGCAGTGACGTTGGCGGTGTTCACGAAGCCTGCGACTGCGGCTGGGTCGACGGTGCCTTCGATCGTGATGGTCGCCGAGGCTCCGGCCACGAGGTCGATCGCGAAGCTCGTCTCTGGGAAGATGGTGGTTTCGACGCAGAGGCCGTCGGCGGCATCGACCTCGCAGCTTGCGGTCGGCTCGACGACCTCGGGCGGTGTCGTGTCGGTCATCGAGGCGCCGACCACATCGGACGGGCCGTTGTTCGTGACCACGATCGTGTAGATGATCGGTGCGCCCGGAACGACCGGATCAGGGGCGCTCGACTTCTCGATCACGAGGTCGGCGACGAGACCCACGGGGACCTCAACCTCGGGCGAGGTGTTGTCGGTGGGGTCCGGGTCTGGCGTCGAGGACGTCACCGATGCGTCGTTGAACAGCGCGTCGGTCTGGTTCGAGTCGACGGCCGTTTCGATAGCGATGTCGATCGTTTCGCCGACGTCGAGCGTCGGGAACGTGCAGCTCACGCTGTTGTCACATTCGGCTCGGTCGACGTTGAGAACGGTCAGACCAGCGGGAAGCGAGTCAGTGACCTGCACGTCGGCCGCCTGGCTGGGACCGGCATTGGTGATCGCGAGGGTCCAGGTGAGCGTCGAGCCCGCGACTGCGGTGGTCTCGACGGAGTCTTTGATGATCGACACGTCGGCGCTCGTCACGACCGGCGTGGTGTCGCCGTCGGTGTCATTGCCGCTTACCGGGTCCGTCTCGTTGCCCGCAACCGATGCGGCATTCGTGATCGTCGAGCCAGAAGCGAGATCGTCGTCCCCGACAAAGGCGATGATGACCGAGCCGTCATCCCCCGGATCGAGTGGGCCAGCGACCGGACACGTCACGATGCCCGCGGCAACAGAGCATCCGGGGGTAGACGCATCGACGTCGAACGTCGTGTTCGCCGGCACGGCGTCGGTGACCTCGATGCCGCTCGCCTGCGATGGGCCAGCGTTCACAACGGTCATCGTGTAGCTGACGATCTCGCCAGCCGTCACGGTCGCATCACCATCGTCCTTGACGATGGACAGGTCCGCTTCGCGATCGATGTTGCTCGTGGCGCTGTCGTCGTCGTTGTCAGGGTTCGGGTCGGTTTCGGTGGCCGTCACGACCGCGTTGTTCGTGACTTGGGCACCGTCGGCAAGGTCGAATGCGACGTTGGCGGTGAAGCTGAACACGGCGCTTCCGTCGGCGGCGATGGTGCCGGCCGAACACTCGACCGTCTGACCGTTGGGAGTGCAGTCGCCGCTCGCCCACGTCACGCCGACTGGCAGCGTGTCGTTGACGACGACGTTTGTCGCTTCGGACGGGCCAGCGTTTTCGACGGTGATCAGATAGTCGACCGTCTCGCCGGCAACCACGGGATCGGGCACCGCGGTCTTGGTGACCGACACATCAGCCGACCGGGTGACCGGTGTCGATGAGGCGCCTTCGGCGCCATCGGCGTCGTCGGGCGAGGCAGCGTTCGCCGTGTTGTCGATCGATGCGCCGTCGGCGAGGTCTGCGTCGGTCGTTGCGACGACCTCGACGACAACCGTGTCGCCCACGAGGAGCGCCCGGGCCGGAGCGGTGCCGACGTCGCAGCTGATCGTTGCGGCGGCCTCAGCACAGTCGGCGACGCCGGATACGACGTCGAGCGAGACGAAGGTGACGCCGGCGGGCAAAGCATCGGTGAGCGTGACGCCCGATGCCGACGATGGCCCGTCATTCGTGAGCGTCAAGGTCCACGTGATGTCTTCGCCCGCGACGACTGACGAGGGCGAGGCGCTCTTGGTGAGCATGAGGCCGGCATTGCGGTCGATCGTTGATGGCGCGATTGCGTCGTTGTTGTCGAGGTTCGGATCGGTGCCGTCGTAGCCCGTGATCGCGACCGAGTTCTCGAAGATGTCGCCGCTGACAAGGTTGGCGTCGATGTCGCCGACGATCGTCAGGTCGACCGAGTCACCCGCAGCGACGCCTGGGATCGTGCAGGTGACGAGCGCGGCAGGCGCGCCGTTCGGCAGGTCGTTGCAGGTGAACTCGCCGCCGGCGAAGGTCACGCCAGCGGGCAGCTGGTCCTGGATGGTGATGTTGGTTGCGTTCGACGGCCCGTTGTTCGAGACGGTGATCGTCCACGTGACCTGCTCGCCAGCCACAGCGGGTTCGGGCGTCGCGCTCTTGGCGATCGCGAGGTCATTGACCTGGGTGATCACGGTGTCTTCGGTGTCGGTGTTGTTTCCGCTGATCGGATCCGTTTCGTCCGCGCTGACCGAGGCTTCGTTGGTGAGCACCGTGCCGGCCGCAACCAGCGAATCGACCGTGGCCGCGATGACGAGGGCGCCTGGCGTGTCGACCGTGACGGCGGGCAGCAGACAGGTGACGACGAGACCTGCGGCCGAGCATTCTGCTGACGAGGCGGCAGCGTTGAACGTTGTGTCCGGCGGCAGCGTGTCGGTCACGACGATATTGGTCGCGTCACTTGAGCCGTTGTTGGTGACCGTGAGGTCCCAGACGATGTCGGTGCCTGCGGCCACCTCGTTCTCGCGATCGACCTTGGTGATTGCTAGGTCGGCTTCGCGGATGACGTCGGTGCTCGTCGGCGCGTTGACCGGATCACCGTTTCCGTCCCAGTCGATGCTGGCGACGTTGACGATCGCACTGCCATCGAAGAGCGCAGGATCGGTATCTACGGTGATCGTGACGGTGACCGGCACGTCGACCGCGAGGTCACCCAAGGCGCATGTCACCAGGCCTCCGGCTTCGGTACAGCCGGGTGCGCTGACGAACTCGGTGCCGGTCGGCAGTGGGTCCGTCAAGACTGCGTTCGCAGCGATCGATGGGCCGCCGTTCTCGGCGACGATCGTGTAGGTGATCTGCTCACCGGCAACGACCGGGTCAGGTGACGAGGTCTTGACGAGGCCTACCTGCGACTGCTGCTCGATCGTCGTTGATTCGCTCTCGCTGTTGTTGCCCGGGTCCGGGTCCGTCGTCGAGGACGAGGTCGCGGCGGTGTTGTCGATCGGGCCAAGCTCACCGGGGTCGACGACGACGGCGATCTCGACGCTGGCCGTCTCACCTGGGGCGAGCGTGCCGACGGGGCAGGTAACCGTGCCAGCGGCTTCGGAACATGCGGCGGTCGAGCCTGCATCGTCGTAGGTGACACCGCTCGGCAACAGGTCGGTGATCTCCGCGTTGACGGCGTCGCTCGGGCCGTCGTTGCGGATGGCGATCGTCCACACAAGACCCTGGCCAGCGATCGCGGGGTTCACGTCGTGGGTCTTTTCGGTCATGACCAAGTCGGCCGAGGTGTTGACGGTGACGGGGGCGCTTGCCGAGGGCGGGGTCGGGTCGGTTGGCGACGATGCGACGGCGTTGTTCGTGACGGTTCCGGTCGCGTTCGGCAGCACGTCGACGAGTACTTCGACGGTGCGAGTCTCACCCGGGCTCATCGTGCCGTAGCCGCAGGCGAGGGTGCCGCCGTCAGCTGCGCCATCGTGGTTGCACGTCGCAGGACCGTTGATGACGGTCGTCGAGTTGTAGCGGACGCCGGTCGGGAGTGCGTCGTTGACGTTGACCGCCTGCGCAGCGGACGGTCCGGAGTTCGAGATGGTGATGGTGTAGGTCACCTGTTCGCCAGCGACGACGGGGTTCGGTGTGGCCGACTTGCTGAGGCTCAGGTTGGCGTCGGCCTCGATCGCCGTCGATTCGTTGGCATCGTTGTTCGTCGGGTCCGTGTCGGTGGTGTCGGTGGCGACGGATGCTTCGTTGACGGTGAACACCGAGGTGGTTTCTGCATCAACGGTGCCGTTGATGGTGATCGTGACGCCTTCGCCAGCGCCGAGCGTTGCGAGGTCGCAGGTGAGGAGACCGCCGAATGCAGCACCGTCATGGGTGCACGACGCGCCGCTCGCGCTCGAGAAGCTCACCTGCGCGGGGAGCGTGTCGGTCACGATCGTGTTGGCTGATGCCGATGGACCGGCGTTGTCGACCTGCAGCGTCCAGCCGATGGACTGGCCGGCGATCACGGGGTCTGCGAGGTCGGTCTTGGTGATCGAGACGTCAGCCTGGGGGGTGACCGGCGTGTCGGTCGTGGAGCTGTCGTTGTCGGTGTTCGGGTCTGCGGTGTCTGAAGAAACGCTTGCGGTGTTCGCGATCGAGGCTGTGGTCGCGTCGTCAACATCGGCGACGACGACGATCGTGACTTCGGCATCGGGAGCGAGGTCACCGAGCGTGCAGGTGAGCGTGCCCCCGGCCAAGGCTCCGTCGTGGGAGCAGTTGGCATCGTCAACCGAGACGAACGCAAGCGAGCTTGGCAGCACATCGACGAGTTGCGTGTTCGTCGCGGTGCTCGGCCCGTTGTTGGAGACGACGAAGGTGTAGGTGATCGGCGTGCCCGGGACGACGGGTTCCGGCGACGCGGTCTTGACGACCGCTGTGTCGGCACGGCGCTCGATGGTGGTGTCTTCGGTTGCGACCACGCCAACCGCGTCTTCGTCGCTCGTCACGGTCGCCGAGTTGGTGACGGTGCCGTCGGGGGCTGCGGCGTCGACGGTGAACGCCAGGTTGACCGAGTCGGTTCCGCCGGGCGCGATGAGGCCGAGATTGCATTCGATGGTGCCGGCATTGTCGACACAGTTTGCCGACGAGTTCAGCGGATCGAAGATCAAGCCGGCAGGCGGGGTGTCGGTGATCGTGACGCCGTCGGCGTCAGATGGGCCAGCGTTGCCGGCTTCGAGCGTGTAGATCACCAGCTCGCCCGCGGTGACCGGATCGACGTTGTCGACCTTGGTCAGCGAGAGCCCGACGTCGGCGGTCACATCGACCGGAACCGTGCTCTCGTTGTTGTCCGGATCGGGGTCCGGTTCGTCGGCGGACACCGTTGCCGTGTTGGGCAACAGATCGATGCCTGGCTGCACCGATGCGTCGACCGTGACTTCGATCGCCAAGATCTCGGTGACGCCAGCCTCGATAATGCCGAGATCACAAGTGATCGTGCCGGCAGCGTCGGTACACCCAGCGGGCAGGCTGACCACGGTCAGTCCTGCCGGAAGTGGGTCGAGCACGGCTGCTGTGGTGGCGTCGGACGGGCCGAGGTTGTCGACCGTGAGCGTGTAGGTCAGGTTCTGGCCTGCGACCACAGGATCCGGAGCGACGGTCTTGACGATCGCAAGGTCGGCCTCGCGCTGCACGTTGACGACGGCGTCGCCGGTGACCTCGGTTGCCGCATCCGCGGTTCCGGAAACCGTGTTGGTCGCCAGGCTGTCGTCGGGGGTCGATGCATCGACGGTCGCGACGATCGTGACGGTGACCGTCTGGTTCGGTGCGATCGTGCCGAACGTGCAGGTGACGTCTCCGCCTGCGAGCGAACCATCGTGGGAACACACGCCGTCGGGAGAGGTCGAGCTCACATGGCTGACTTCGGCGGGCAGCGTGTCGACGATCTGCGCATTGTCTGCGTCGGACGGGCCTTCGTTGAGGAACGTGACGGTGTAGGTGACGTCCTCGCCGGCGCGGACCGGGCTCGGCGTCACGATCTTGCCGATCGAGAGATTGACCTCGTTGATCGAGTTGGTCGTTTCGACCGCCGTGGCGCCAACCGGATCTTCGGTTGCAGTGACGGTGGCGGTGTTCGAGAGCGTGACACCAGGGTCGAGATCTGATGGAGTTGCGACCTCGACTTGGATCGTCACGGACTGACCGCTCGCCAGCACGGCCGCGGTCGGAGTGCAGGTGACGTCTCCGCCGAGGGCGGCGGCGTCATGGGTGCAGGTGCCATCGCCTGCGGGCACGAAGGCTGCTGATGTGAAGGCGACCTCGGGAGGCAGGCTGTCGACGATGGAAACGGCCGACGCATCACTTGGTCCGTCGTTGCCCGCGATGATCGTGTAGGTGAGCAGTGCGCCCGCCGCGATCGGTTCGACGTTGTCGGTCTTGGCGATCGTGAGTGCGACTTCGCGTGTGATCTCGACGAGGTGGTCGTCCGAGGCGCCGACTGCGTCCTCAGTCGCTGTGACCGACGCGGTGTTGTTGATCGATTGTGGCGTCGTATCCGACGGCACGAGCGCAGAGATCGTGACGGTCTGGCTCTCCCCCGCCCCGGGAAGCATGTCAGTGAGCTGGCAGGTGACGCCTTGCGGCGGCGCGGACAAGGTGCAGCCCGGCGACGACGTTGCGGCATCGAAGACGAGCGGCAGCGGCAGGTTGTCGGTGATCACCGGACCGGTCGCAACCGATGGGCCGTTGTTCGAGACTTCGACGGTGAAGCTGACGATCTCGCCCGCATTGATCGTGGCGGGGCCGGTCTTGTCGATCGTAAGTTCGGCGACTCGAGCGACCGGGTTGTTCACGGCGGACTGGTTGTTGTTCAGGTTGGTCTCGGGCGTGTCGGTTGTGACGGAGGAAGCATTGTTGAGCTCTGCACCATCGGCGAGCGTTGGATCGCTGAGCACGTCGATGGTGATGATGACGGTCTCGCCCGCCGCAAGCGTGCCGAGGTCACAAGTAAGGAGCGCGGCACCAGCGCATGTTGAACCGTTGTCGGGGGTGGCCGACACCAGCGTGACGCCGGCCGGCAGCACGTCGGAGACGATCGTGCTTTGCCCAGTCGATGGGCCGGTGTTCTGCACCGTGAGCATGTAGGTGATCGGTTCGCCCGCATTCAGGACATCTGATGGGCCGGCCTTGACGATCGACACATCGGTCGAGCGGACGATCTCGGTCGTCTCGCTTCCGTCATTATTGGTGTCGTCAGGGTCGACCGTGTCGCTCGCAACCGAGGCCGTGTTGGTCACCGTCGTCGCCGCGGCATCTGCATCGACGAGCACGGTGATCGCGACCGAATCGGTTCCGCCCGAAGCAAGTGGCGAAGCCAACGAGCACGTGACAACTTGCCCGGCAGCCGAGCAGCCAGGTCCGGACACGAAGCTCAGGCCCGTCGGCAGCGTGTCGGTGACAACGGGATTCATCGCGGGCGAGGGTCCGTCGTTGCGAACCTCGACCGCGTAGACGACCTGATCACCGGCCGTGACTGGGTCAACGTCGTCGGTCTTTGAGACGAGTACGAGTTCTGCTGCGGCCTCGATGTCGATGTCGACTGAGCCACTACCGATGAAGGGGTCACCGGTCGTCGCCGAGTCGTAGTCGACGAACGCTTCGTTTGTGATGGTCGAGAACTCGGTGCCAGCGTCGACCGTCACGTCGAAGCTCAACGCGTAGGACTCACTCACGCCGAGGGTCCCGAGGTCGAAGCGCACCTCGCCAGCCACGATTTCGCCCACGTCACCATCGACCGCATCGGTCTGCGGTCCGGTCGGCAACGTTGGGTGACTGTCGAGCGCCAAGCTGTTATCGACATAGGTCGTGCCAGCTGGCACAACGTCAGTAAGGAACGCGTTTTGCGCAGGATCAAGCCCGAGGTTCGACGAGCTGATCGTGTAGGTAATGACGTCGCCAGGGACGACGTCGCCGCCGTTGATGTCGACGGCGGTCTTCTCCAGATCGGTCTCGAGGTCGGGAACGAAGATATCGATCGCAGTAGCGACGACGCCGACGTAGTACCAGTCGCCGGCTGACGTGTAGTTGACGGTTGCTGCCGACTGGCTGTTCGCCAGCAATCCAGTCACGTCGGTGCGGGCAATGTCGAAGCCAAGCTGGTCGACATAGTTCGGCGACTTGTCGTTGAACAGCGCACCGTCCTTGGAGATGCGGCTGTTGAAGAAGTTGCCGGCGGGGTGGGCCCCATCGCTGAGAACGGTTCCTTCGAACAGCATCTGATCGCCACTGAAGCGTTCGTCGCCTTCGTACACGACCTGGGTGACTTTGGCGCTCACAGGCCCGACGACGGGCGTGGTGAATCCGTCGACGATGATCTCGACCGGGTTGTTCGAGTTCACACGTGCGAAGCCATCGAAGACGGTCAAGTTTCGAAACGGTTGTGTTGTGTCTTCGTAGACCACGATCATCGACCAGCCGGCATGACGGCCGCCGCCCGTGTCGGCCTGGACGTTGCCGAGGAAGTACTGGCCGTTCCCAGCCGCTTGCACCTCAGCCGTGGCGTCGTAGAAGGCCTGATAATTCGACCCGCCATCGCTGTCGACAACATTTGCGGTCACGGTCTGATAGCTGCCGCCGGGCGCTTGCAAGAGGGCCTGGTTGCGAGCGCCGTCACTGCTGCGCGCACCCCAGTACAAGCCAGCAAAGAGCACGTTCGCACCCGCAGGCAGCGAAAGCGTCGACGCGGACGAATTGAACGTCGAACCGTCAGCGTCCTGGTCGACGTAGATCATCGAATAGTTGTTGTTGGCCTGGTTGTTGCCGCTGGTCTGTGTCACCGCGCAATCGCCGCCGGGCGGGCAGGTCAACAGTGTGTTGCCAATGAAGTCGATGTCGCCTCGAGCATTGGCGCCGAAACGCTCGGCGGGCGGGTCGTAGAGCTGGGCAGCGGCTTGGTCGGCGGGGCCGACGAAGGTGAGGGTCGCGAGCATCGAGCACGCAAGCAACGCCACAACAGCAGTTCGAATGGTGCGGCTCGGCATTTGAGGGGCTCCCGGGTGTGATCGGGCAGGTTGCAACTGCATCGCCCGAGGAATGTCGCGATTGCTGACAAAGTCAACAAAAGTCAAGAGTCGTGCGCAGTGAAACCGTGATTAGGAATGTGCAACATTCATCTCAACCACACACAGTGTGCACGCGAATACTCAGAATGACCACCACATCGGGAAGTTTGCTCAGGAGGGGTCCGCCTGTGGCCCTAGTTTTTGGCCGCCACCATCTGCTCTGGACGCCCGGCAATGACACCGTCAGCACCACGCGCGATCAGTTCGCGGTAGAACGCTTCGTTCTCTTGCGACGCAGCGTCGTCGGGCCACACCCAGACCTCGAGACCTTGCTCTTGGGCGGTCGCAATCCGCTCTGCCGTCGCGACCTCGAGGCCTTGCGCGAACGGCGGGATCTGCACGATGCGGAAATGGTCTTCGAGTTCGGTGCCGAGCAGCACCCATTCCGTCAGCCGGTCGAGGCCGGGACTCACGTCGACGGTGGGCGCCAGCTCGTGGAAGCGGTCGACGACGCCGTCATCGAACGACACGACGACGGTCGAGTCGAGGCGGCCGAGGTCGGCGAGTTCGACCGCGAGTGCCTCGGCGACGGCACGTGCTTGGTCACCCTCGCCTTTGATCTCGATGTCGAGTGGGAGCGCAGGGAATCGCTCTGCGACCTCGCGCAGTGTGGCGACCGAGAAGTCATCAGCTGAGTAGCCGTTCGGTGGTTCCTTGTCGCCGGTCCGGACACCTCGCCATAGGTAGTCGGCGTCGGGGAGGTCCCGGCATGGCCAACACGCAGGCGAGAACCAGTACGCATTGTCGAGCTGGTCCAGCTCCTCGTACGTCAGATCCGCGACGAACCCGGTGCTGTTGGTCGTGGCGTCGACGGTGAGGTCGTGCTGTACGACGACGACGCCATCAGCGGTGGTCAACACGTCGAGTTCGAGGACGTCAACGCCTGCGGCGACCGCTTCGCCGTAGGCGAACAGGGTCGAGTGCGGCGCTGTCTGGTCGCCACCGGCGTGCGCGATCGCGAGCACGTCGTCTCGGGCCAGCAGGTCGTCGATCGAGGCAGCTTCGCCCTGGCCGGACTCGGAACATCCATCGACAGCCGGCTCACCCGCGAAGCGTCCGTTGAAGAACCGAAGCAAGTCAGGAATGGCTGCGCCCGTCGTCAACACGCCCGCATGGCTCTGCCCGGGATAGACGATGCGTTCGGTCGCTGCCTGATCTTCGAACGCGCAGAGTTGTGAGAACAGGGTTGCCGACGTGTCGACGGGGATCTGTTCGTCCTCGCCGCCATGGATGATCAGGAGCGGCTGGAGCACCGGCAACTGGTTCGTGTCCTGGGCTTCGATGGCCGGACCCCAGGTCGGCAGGGCGAACGGATCATCAACCTTGGTGATGTCTTCGTACGCGAGCGAGTTGTAGACCTCAAAGATGTCGCCGGTGCAGCCGGCCTCGACCACGTCGAGCTGGTCGAGCGCCAAGTCAGTGAACACCTCGGTCAGGTCGATGTCGGGATACGCCGCAGCCAGGCCAGCTGAGGTCATGACGAGGTAGCCCTGGAAGTCACCGCCGACCAGTGAGTCGCCCAAGTCGCTCATCTGCGACGGTGGCGCGCCGGCGACGGTGCCGATGAGTTCGAGCTCGGGGGCGTAGGTCGGTTGCAGCTGCGCGGTGAACATCGCCGCGTGCCCGCCTTGGGAGTGGCCGAACGCGACCCATTCGGTCGTCACGGGAAGATCCATCTGCTGGACGGCTCGCACCGAGTCGAGCACCGAGTGCGCCTCGCTGGCACCAACGACGTAGGGATGCGTGCCCGGCGTACCAAGACCTTCGTAGTCCGTGGCTACAACAGCGAAGCCGAAGCTGGTGAGCGCGTCGGCGAGCTGGTCGCCCTCGGCGTTGATGCTCGGCGCACACGTGTCGCCGAGACCCGTCGTGCCGTGGGCCCAAGCAATGAGCGGCCATCCATCGGCCGGCGGCTCGCCGGCGGGCAGGCGGACGAAACCAGACACGGCGACGTTCTCGCCGATCGCGGAGGTCGAGTGATAAAGGATGCGGGCGCCTTCACCCGTGTCGAGTGCGAGCGGTTCGACGTCGATCAGCTCACCAGGCGCTCCTGCCGGGAGCGGCTGGGGGACTTCGAGTGCCCCGGGAGCGTCGTAGGTAGCTGCGCTCGACGAGGCTTCGTCAGAGCTGCTCTCGTCGGCCACATCGGAGTCGGTGTCACTCGACACGGCTGCGCTCTCGCCCGATGCGCTCGCTTCCTCTTCGGGAGTCGCGTCCTCGGTATCGACCTCGGTCGCTTTGTTTGCGACCTCTTCCGCAGCGACTTCAGGGGCCGCTGCGGGCTCGGAGGTTTCACCGCTCGAGCCGCAGGCGGCCGTGAAGAGTAGGACGGCGAGCATGAGCCAAGCGGCTCGCGCCATGGTCAAGAAGCGAGCGCCAAGGAGGTGCGACATACCCCGAAGCTAGCCCCGTATTGCGGAACGATGACGATCGATGCAACGGGGAAGACGCCTGGGTGTCGCCTGGGTTTCCCTTCCAACTCGAGCCCGTTTCTCGCCGGTGGTTCCCCTCCCTCCGCCATCGGCTAGAAACGGCGCCTCGTGCTCGACCCACCAGACGTAATTCTGAGGCACCCGGTCCATGGCAGAGGGTCCGGGTGTCTCAACCTTTTTGGGCCGACGCCGGCGCTGTAATTACGACGCGTCGCGGTGCAGCGTTGCCCGAAGATGATGGGTGAGCGGTTCGCCGACCGCTGCCATCGCCACCGTGTACGCAAGCGTGTCGTTGGTGACTTCGATCGAGCGGACGACATCGGTAACCGACTTCGCGGCCGGCGTGGTGTGCACGGCATGCAATGTCAGGTCCAGACGGGTGCGAGCGACGCGGCCGCCGTGCAGTTCGACGATGCCCGACGGCTGCGACAGCACAAACTCGATCCGCTCGTCGCCGATCGCACGGATGTAGCCGGTCTCGGCATGCAACGGCTGGCCCGTTTCCGCGTGACGGGTCTTCTGCGAATAGGTGAGGAACGGTTTGCCGACGTGACCGAAGGTGACCTCTTCGAGATACGAGAACGACTCGATCGTCGGGTACTCGCCCTCGCCTTGCCCTCGCCAGGTGCCAAGTAGAAAAGCGAGCGGGGCGCAGTCCTCATGCAGGTCCATCTCGCCATGATGGCCCGAAAATCGGTTTGTGCCCGACCGCCGGAGCGATCGGGCACGGTAGGAGATCTTCCACCGACGACGACTGATGCGTTGCCGGTGGCCGCTCACAAGCCAAGGTTCAGGCGACGTGCCTCGCTGCAGGAGTCACGGCCGGCTGCATCGATGCCGGGGAAGTTGTCGAGTCGCTATGTGCGACCGACACCGACGCGTGCCGCCAGGGCTTGGGTGGTAGTCCTTCCCACGCCGCCGGATGGAGGGGAGTGTTCCAGTCGGCGTGGGGTGTTCGTTTGCTGGTTCGTAGCGATTGGATGCGGGAGGCTCGGTTTCTCACGTTGGGGGAGGTTCGCATGTAGTGGAAACGCCGTGAGGTGCCCCGGTTGTCCGCGATTGCAACATCTCGGACAATTGGATTCGGGTTCGTTGGTGTTCGGTGCTCTGCCCACATGGACTCATGATGAACGGAGTGCTGGCTTCGCTCCGTGTGGCCCTCCACAGAAGCTGCGTGACAGCCGTTACGGCGGCGAACCCCAGTGCTGCACAAACCTCGCCGTGAGCAACATTGGCCACACCGGCAACGGTCGAATCAGTCGTGTCGTTCACCAAGTCAGGACAAGTTGTGTCAGATGATTGACCCTCTCGGCAGGCTGGGGTTGACTGGAGACATGGCCGACACCGCATCGGTCGGCCAACTCGAAGGAGAATGACGTGCCGGAGTGGACTGCAGAAGTGATCTCGTGGGTGTGCGGCGCGGGCGGAGTCGGACTCGTGCTGGGTTGGCTGGTTGGCCGCTTCGGCGGCGGCCGGGTGTCGCGCGCCGAATACGACTCGATCCACACCCAAGAACGTTCGTTGCGTAACGAGCTACGCGACACCAAGGCCCATCAAGCTGCCGTCGACGCCGAGCTGCGTGGCCTGCGCACTCGCAACCTGACGCTCGAGGGTGAGCTCGACGCGAGTCAGCGCGTCGCAGGCGAGGCTCGCGAAGAGGCCACCGCCCACGCCACCCGTGAGCTCGAGGTGCACGAGCTCGAAGGCGTCAACGCATCGCTGCGAGCCGAACTCGAAGCCGCCCGGATTCGCTACGCCGAACTCCATGGTCAGCAGGCGCAGATCCTGGCCGACTTCGAAACCGCTTCGGCGCAGATCGAAGCCCACGACAACGCGCAAGGTCGTATGACTGGCGACCTCGCCGAGGCTCAGCAGCGCGCTGCGGAGCTGGCCGACGCGAACGCGTCGATCTCGGCTGATCTCGAGTTCGTCGCCAGCCGAGTCGACGATCTTGAGAAGCGCACCGCGGTCGCTGCCGATGGCCTGTACCTCGCCCGTGCCCGAGTGTCCGAAGTCGAGGGCAAGCTCGCAGCCGCCCTCTCTGCTCTTCGCTCGGCGTCGGGCGATCTCTCCGCCGTGCAAGACGACATCAATGCTGCCGAGGCCGGCACGACGGTTGCTGCGTCGGCGGAACCGACGGTGGCAAGCGCGCCAGTAGCAGTCGCAAGTGAGCCAGTCGCAGCCGAGCCAGATACGGGCGAGTCAGACACGAGTGGGCTAGCGACCGACATGATCGATGACAGCGTCTTCGATCTGCCCGCGGCGATGGGGACCGATACTCCCCCACGCCCTTCCGAACCGCTCGACCTCACCGATGCGTTCACCGCCACGGATCCGATTGATCTGACCGAAGACGCCTCCGAGCTTGCCAGCAGTGGAGCCGATGCGGCCGCAGACGCAGCCGAGGCTGCAGCCAAGCGAGCCGCCAACATCGACGCCTGGTAGGCACCAGCCTCTGGCCCGCTAGTCGATCACGACGAGCACGTCATCGAGCGACTTGCGGGCAATGTCAGGCACCTGGGTGCCCGGCAGCGGAAGCCCGATCGGGAACATCACGAATGGCCGCTCGTTCTCGGGGCGGCCAAGCAGCTTGGTGAGGAACGCCATCGGCGACGGCGTGTGCGTGAGCGTCACCAGGCCAGCCGTATGCAGCGCCGTGATGAACATGCCCGCCGCGATGCCACATGATTCTTTGACGTAGTAGTTCTTGCGCCGCTCACCATCGGCCCGAACCTCGTAGCGCTGTTCAAAGAGCACGACAATCCATGGCGCGATCTCAAGGAACTCTTTGTGATGATCGGTGCCGAGCGGTGCGAGCGCTTCTTGCCATTCCTCGTTCATGCGATTGTCGAGGTAGTTGGCGCGCTCCTCCTCTTCGGCCGCGACCCGGATCTGGCGTTTCGTGGCTGGGTCGTTGATCGCGACGAAGGTCCAGGGCTGCTTGTGCGCTCCAGACGGCGCTGTCGAGGCTGCGGCGACTGCCTGCTCGATGACCGCCGACGGAACGGGGTCGGGAGCGAACATGCGGACACTTCGACGGGCTTCGAGGTGAGCATGGAACTCGCGAGCGCGCCGCTCCATCTCGCCTGCGTCGAGCGCGGTGTGCTCGTGCGGGATGAACGGATGCTCGGCCGCAAGCTCAGGCGACGGGTAGGGGTGCTCGTAGAGACTCACCTGACGAGTCTCCCACTTGTCAGCGAGCCTTAGGCACAGAGCTGGAGCACACGAAGCACGTGATAGCCGTCGCCATCGATCGCTTCGAGGCGTCCGGTGAACGCACAGAAGCGGTCGCCGGGCAGCGGCGCGGAACCAATCAGTCCGACGGGGTCGATGTTGGCGGGAATCTGGAGTCGACCATCGCTGTCGGGATTGCCGATCAAGACGGTTCCGTCGACGAAGCGGAACTCGGAGACGTCCGGAATGTCGAGGTCGGAACCGAACGGCTCAGCCCGCACAAGAATCGGTCGCCGCGGCACGGTGTCGTCGACGGGCTGTACCTCTTCTCGCAGATAGAGCGACGATGCCCACCCGGTCAGCATCTGCCCGTCCGGCTGGTCAAGGGCAACCCAGGTCCAGTTACCAAACGGGTGCGGCACATCAGAGCGGAAGATCCGACACTGGCCCTCGGCCAGTTCGCCGACGATCAGCTGATCTGTGGAAGGGCCGGCGCGCACATTCAGCGTGTCCGGTGCGACGATGTCAGAGACGCACCAGGTCACTTCACTGAGCCCTGGCACGTAACGGGGCGCTTCGATGCCGACGCCCGGAGCTAGGGCGTCGACCGGAACGAGATCGGCGTTCTGGAGACCGGCGCTCGTGACGAGCTGGACGGGCAACCAGCCGTCGACGACTGCACCAATGGCCTCGAGTCCGCAGGTCCCTTCGGCGAACGGTCCGATCGTTCGCAGCATGCAAAAGTCACCCGAGCGTGGTGGGTCCTGAGGAGCGGGAGTGCCGGTCGGAACTGGTGTTGCCGGAACTGGTGTCGGGGTTGGCGGCGGCGGGGGTGTCGGTACCGGCGTGACCAGCACTGCGGTCGGCAACGGCGGTCTGGCACCCTCAGTGCCCGCCTCGGGTGTTTCCACGAGGGTTGGCACCACGGTGATCGTGGGTGTCGGCGTTGGCGTCGCCGTCACGAGCGCGCGCGCCGTCGCACCTGCCGTGGCGAGCTCGGTCGGAACTTCGGCGCTGGGCCGAGCGAGCGCGATCACGCCCGCGACACCTGCGACGAGCAATACAGCTGCCGCGAGCAGCGGCACGAGCATGCGGCGGTTTGCGTTGGAGCCGTGATCGTCGATCTCTTCGACCAGCGCCGCGGAACGCATGGCATCGTCGGAGCTCGCTCGATCTTTACGGCGAGCGAGCTCAGCTGCTTCCGTTTGGAACGTTGCGCGCAGGCGATCTTCGAAGTTGGCGTCGTCGGTCATCGCGATCCTCCTCCGAGTCGAGCTGCGAGTGCGGTGCGTGCTTTGTGTAGGTGCGACGTCGTGGCTGACACCGAAATGTCCAGGATGTCTGCGACCTCGGCGACGGGCCGGTCTTCGAAGTAGTGGAGAACGACCACCGAGCGCTGGCGCGGCGGAAGCGTGTCGACCGCCGCCCAGACGACCGGATCACCGGCGCGAGTGGCGGGTACGCGTGACGCGGATGCTTCGAGCTGTTCGACGGCACGCCGACGACTTCCCTGCCGACGGCGATCGTCGAGCGCAAGGTTGATCGCCACCCGCCGCACCCAGGCGCCTGGCTTATCGAAGTTGGCCAAGTTGGCCCACCGTTCGTTCGCTCGCGCCAGCGCTTCCTGTGCGATGTCTTCGCCAACGGTTCGATCGCCTGCCGTCGTGCCCGCAATCAGGGCGATGGCCGCAAACTCGCGCTCGTAGAACGTTGCGAAGTCCTCGGGAAGAGCCCCGGTCGTTCGGCCGTCCATTACGGGTACCACAGCACACACACGTACGAGCCCGCCGAAATGTCCACTCGGGTCCAAAGAAACTTTTGCAGTAGCTTCAGCCCATGCTCACGACGTCAGCGACCGTGGACCGGGCGACCTTCGAGGCACGCACCGGCTGGCAACTCAAACCCGAAGGGGCATGCAAGGGCGAGATCTGTGTTCCGCTCGGCGACGCCGCTCCTGACGGTGACATGGTCGACTTGGCCGCCATTGCCGATCGACTCGGCATGGGCCTCGTGCACGACGAAGCGGCTGGCATGTGGGCGCTCGGACCCGAGACCCTCGGCGGTCGAGCGCTGGCGACAGCCGAGGCACCGAACCTGACGTTGCCCGATCTTGACGGCAACGAGTTCGAGCTCGCCTCGCTGCGGGGCAACAAGGTGTTGCTCGTCGCGTGGTCGCCCTATTGAGGTTGCTCGGCTGACCTGCCCGTGTGGCAGGCATTTCGTGACGAGCACGTCGACCAGGGCTTCGAGGTCGTCACCGTCGGCATGGACACCCTGGGCGCCGAAGCATGTCGGCCATTCATGGAAGCGGCACCGCTGTCGCATCCGAGCCTGATCGACCAGCACCACCGCATGGCCGAGCTGTTCGGCGTGGTGAACATTCCAAACGGCATCTGGATCGATGAGCAGGGCATGATCGTCCGCCCCGCCGAGACCGCGCCCGCTCCCCCATCGCTCGCCCCCGAACGCACGAGCCGGCTCGGCGGAGACGCCATGCCCGAGCGGGTCATCGAGATGGGCGCCGAGGCGGCCAAGATCCAGTACGACCGCGACAGCTACGAAGCTGCGCTGCGCGACTGGATTGAGAAGGGCGCCGACAGCGAGTTTGCGCTGAGTCCCGACGAGGTCATCGCCCGATCGCGTCCTCGTTCAACCGACACCTCGCTCGGCCAGGCGCACTTTGAGTTGGCGACCCAGCTCGAGCTCGACGGCAACCACACCGCGGCGGTCAGCCACTTCGCCAAGGCCCACGAACTGGTCCCCGACAACTTTGCGTATCGCCGCCAGGCGTGGTCAATCGAGCCAGGTCCAGACGGACCGCTCCGCCGGTTCTGGCAAGGGCCGATGACCGGCGCCGAGGCTGATTGGCCATACGAGGGTGATTGGCTCGCCGAGACCAAGGCGATGGGCGCCGAGAACTACTACGAACCGTTCGTGCCGTAATGAGCGCTCCACAGGTCGCCGTGGTCGGGCCGGGTTCGGTCGGGCTGTTCTTCGCCGCGCATCTGGCGGCTGCTGGACACGACGTCGTTGCGTGCGCGCGTCGCCCGTTCGATCGCTATCTCGTTGAGTCCGAGACGCACGCTGTCGACACCGCTGCGACGGTGCTCACCGATCCGGCCGCGCACACGAGCGGACCGGTCCCGTGGGTGTTCGTTGCCGTCAAGGCCCATCAAACCGAAGGCGCCGCCGGCTGGCTTGACCGCTTGTGTGGGCCCGACACGCGGGTCGTCGTTGCCCAGAACGGCATCGAGCACGACCGCGTTGTCCCCTTCGTGAACGGAGCCACGGTCATTCCGGCGGTCGTCTACTGCGGTGCTCAGCTGATCGAACCGGGCCACGTCACCCATCACCAGTCCGCGCATCTCGTCGTGCCTGCCGGCGATGACGCCGACGCGTTGGTCGAACTGTTTGCCGACGCGCTTCCTGAGATCCGCCCGACCGATGACTTCGCCACGCCGCTGTGGCTCAAGCTCAGTCTGAATGTGATGGCGAACGGTCTGACGGCGCTCACTCGTCGTACCCAGATGGTGTTCGCCGAGCCCGGCATCGAACGAGCTGCGTTGCGACTGCTCAAGGAGACCTTCACCGTCGGCCGAGCCGAGGGCGCGGATCTCGATGATGCGCTCGCCGAGAAGATCGTCGCCGGGGTCGTCAAGCGGGGCATCCCGGGCACCTCGATGTACTACGACACCGTCGCCGGTCGCCCGACCGAGCACGACGCGATCCACGGCGCCGCATTGCGGGCCGCGGAACGCCACGGCATCGACGTGCCGTCGGTCGCGATGGTCCACGCACTCCTCGACGCGCGAGCACCGATCGCTGACTAGCAGTCCTCCCTTGACCTAGAGCATGGCGTAGGCGGCGGTCTCGAACTGCTCGTAGAGGCCGTAGGACTGCGGGTCGGCGAACGGCAGGATCTGCGACATGTAGGCGCCGGCGATGCCGTTCGTTCGGTCGATCCAGAAGTAGCTGTTCGCCAGGCCGGCCCACGAGAGGGTGCCCTTCGGTCGGCCGGTGTGTCCGTCTTGCTCGTGGATCTGGAACGTCAGGCCCCACGACTTCTCCTCGCCCGGAAACATTTCGGCATCGGCGGAGAACGGCGGTGCGGTCGTCTTCAGTTCGGTGACTCGCAAGTCGCCCATCGAGTTGGCGATCATCTTCGCGACGCTGTCGGCGCTCATGATTTGCGTGCCGTCGAGCATTCCGTCGTTGAGCACCATGCGCATGAACTGGCCGTAGTCGGCCATCGTGCTGGCGAGGCCGCCGCCGCCCATCTCGAACTCGGGAGCCTCTGGCGGCGGCAACTCCATCGGCATGAGTGAGCCGTCGGGAAGCCGAGCATGCATCGCGGCGAAACGTTCCATCATCGAATCGGTGGGAGCGAAGCCGGTGTCGGCCATGCCCATCGGTCCCGTGAGATGTTCGGCGAAGTACTCGCCAAGCGTCTGCCCGCTGACCTCTTCGACCAGCAGGCCGGCCCAGTCGATGCCGATGCCGTACTCCCAGCGAGTCCCCGGATCGAATGCGAGCGGCGTGCGCAGCGCGTCCTTCTTGAGGTCGAACAGGCTCGGGGCTCCCGTGGCCTCGTACCAGCGGGCCATGTCTGCGTTCCAGATGTCGTAGACGTACCCGCTCGTGTGAGTGAGCAGATTGCGCAGCGTGACCTGGCTCGTGGCGGGGCGCGTCTCGGGTTGACCGTCGCCGTCGAAGCCGGTCAGCACCTGTGAGTCGGCCAGGTCGTCGAGCACGTCGCCAGCAGGGGCGTCCAGGTCGAGCAGGCCGCGCTCAACGCAATGCAGTGCTGCTGCGCCGGTGATCGCTTTGGTCATGGAGAAGATGGCGCCGACCGTGTCGGCGGTCATCTCGACGCCGCTCCCCACCGACCGTTCGCCGAAGCCACCCTGCCAGCGAACGCCGTCGCGATCGACGACGATGCCGGTCACGCCGGCGACGTCACCTCGCTCGACTCCTGCGGACAGTACGTCATCCATCGTCATTGCGGTGTCCCCTTGTGCGTTGTCCCTCGACTCGATGTTGTCAGCACGGCTGCGAACGGGCAAGCCGCCGACCGCTCGCCGCAGGCACGCGCCACCCCCTGGTACACGGTCGGCTGCACAGGCCAGCCATGATGTGGGGGTGATCCGCAGCGAACGCCACGACGGCTTTTCCGTCATCACCATCGACCGCCCTGAGCGAGCGAACGCGCTCGACACCGAGCATTGCCTCGGCCTGCACGAAGCGGTCAAAGAGGCCGAAGCGCGGGGCGATCGTGCCGCCGTTATCACCGGCGTTGGTTCAGTGTTCTCGGCCGGCGCTGACTTCGGTGGCGTGTCCGCGGATGGCTTCGCCGAAGCGCACCGCAACATGTTGCTCCACCTGGCGGCCTGTCCGATTCCTCTCGTGGCCGCGGTGAACGGTCACGCGATTGGCGCGGGCATGCAGGTGGCGATCTCGTGTGATCTGCGGGTGGTGTCCGACGGCGCGAACTTTGCGATCCCGACGGCCCGCCTCGGGCTCGCCGTCGATCCGTGGACGATCGAGCGCCTCGCGGCACTCGTCGGTGGCGGTCCGGCGCGACGCATCCTGATGACATGCGATCGGATCCCGGCAGACGACCCGTCGATCCTCGGTCTGATCGATCGGCGCGGTGGTCTCGATGACGCCGTCGCGCTCGCCGCGGACCTGGCCACGATGGCGCCGCTCACCCTCAGCTACATCAAGCGAGCGGTGACCGCGGCAGGCAGTGGCAACGATGCTGACCGCGACGCAGCCCATGCTGCGTTCGATCGCATTTGGGCAAGCTCGGATGCGAGCGAGGGCCTCCGCTCCCGACGCGAGAAGCGAGCGCCCGACTTCACGGGCGAGTGAAGCGAACGAGCGTGACGGCGACGACGGTGTAGCTTCGCCCAGTGAGCAGCGACGCCACATCTCCGTTGATCGAGGTCGACGCGACCGATGACACCGATCCGAACAATCGGGTGCATCATCACGCCCGCATCCGCGAGGGCGAAACGAACTTCGTCACCTTGTGCGGTCTGCGGATGAAAGGCAAGCGGCCCGACGCCGACCGGCTGCCGTGCTGCCCGCTGTGCAATATGGAGATGGGCATGCTCGGCCGGCGCTGCAACTGACGCCGTTGACCACGTAGACAACCATCCCATAGGTTTGATGTGGGGTTACATCCGGTGGCTCCCAATCTGGTTATCCAGTCCTGGGGGACATCATGAGAATGCGTTTCGGGAGCTTCATCGCTCCGTTCCATCCACCCGACCACAACCCGACCCTGTCGCTCGAGTGGAACCTCGAGCTGATCGAACACATGGATCGGCTCGGCTTCGACGAGGCCTGGATCGGCGAACACCACTCGGCTGGTAGCGAGATCATCGCGTCGCCCGAGATCTTCATCGCGTCGGCCGCGGCTCGCACCCGCCATATCAAGCTCGGCACCGGCGTCGTCTCGTTGCCCTACCACAACCCCTTGTGGGTGGCCGAGCGCATGGTGCTGCTCGACCATCTGACCCGTGGCCGCATCATGTTTGGCGTTGGCCCTGGAGCCCTGCCGACCGATGCTGCGATGCTCGGCCTCGAGCCACCTGAAATGCGTCCGCTGCTCGAGGAGTACATGGAGATCGTGATGCATCTCCTGACCAGCGAGAAGCCGATCAGCTATCACTCGGATCGCTTGACGCTCAACGATGCTCGGCTGCATCTGCGTCCGTACTCCGACCCGCTGTTCGATGTCGCCATCGCCGCAGTCGCGTCACCGTCGGGCGCCAAGCTCGCCGGCAAATACGGCGCCGGCGTGCTGTCGCTCGGCGCGACCGTCGCCATCGGCATGGATGTGCTCGCCCATCACTGGTCGATTCAAGAAGAAGTGGCCGCCACGTACGGCCAGGTCGCCGACCGCGCCAGCTGGCGTCTCGTTGGCCTTATGCATCTGGCCGAGACCGAAGAAGAAGCCCGCCGCGATGTCGAGTACGGCATGGAGCAGTGGTTCCGCTACTTCCAGAACGTCGCTGCGTTCCCGCAGATGGCGGTCGACGGCGGCAATCTCGACGAGATGGTCGACTTCGTCAATGGTGGCCTCGGTGTCGTCGGCACGCCCGAGATGGCGGTCAAGCAGATTCAAGAGCTGCTCGATCAGTCGAACGGCGGCTTCGGTGCCTATCTGACGCTGGCCCACAACTGGGCGAACCCGCAGATGACCAAGAAGAGCTACGAGCTGTTCGCCCGTCACGTGATGCCGCATTTCCAAGGCCAGCTGCACTCGACGGTCGATGCCGCCGATCGCGCTCGCGAGTCACGGCCAGCGCTGGCCGAGAAGCAGCTCGCTGCGGTCGAGCAGGCGACCGAGGCCTACGAGCAAGAGAAGGGCACGATCAAGATCTGATCGACCAGGGTTAGTTCCGGGTACGGGATCGGTCGACCGCGGCGACAAGTTCGTCGACGGTCGGCCGCTCACCCGGGCCCTTGCCCCAGAAGCCCCACTCGAGCGTGCCGTCGGGGGCGATCACGATGTTGCCGCCAAGCTGTCTCGTATCTTCGACCGGCTTGTCGAGCCCCGACGTGCCGTCTCTGCGCAGGATCTCGACGTAGCGACGCGCGGATTTCAGACCCCAGATACGAGCGACACTGCCGCGACCGAATCCATAGGCGCGGTACGCGCTCCGGTCGTGATCCATCACCACGGGGAACGCCAGGTCATTCCGCCCGACATAGGCCTGCAGCTGGTCCGGTTCGGTGAAGGTCACCAGCACCACGGCGGCATCGCCAAAGTCGTCGAGACGCTCACCGACCGTGAGCGCATGATCGGCACACGGCAGTCAATGAATGTGACGGTGGAAGATCAGCACCACGGGACGGCCGCGCTCTTCCTCGAGTCGCCAAGGATCGCCGTGCGCAGTTTCGAGCTCCAGCGGGGGCGCAGGTGCCCCGATCACCGGGCGATGCAGACGGGAACTCACATCGCCATTCTGGCGCATGTAGCCCCAACCACTCGGCAGGCGGCGCCGGTCTCCGCAGCTGCGAGACTGCGGCATGCGCGTGACAGGTCTTTGCGGTGGAATCGGTGCTGGCAAGTCGACGGTGGCGAACCTCTTCGCCGAGCACGGTGCCCACGTCATCGATGTCGATCAACTCGGGCGCCTGGTCATCGAGCCAGACGAGCGTGCGTACCAGGGCGTGATCGACCTGTTCGGCGACGGCATCCTCGTCACCGACGCGCCGTCGCCAGCCCCGATCGATCGGGCGGCGCTGGCGTCGATCGTGTTCTCGGATCCGGCCGACCTCGCTCGCCTCGAATCCGTCAGCCATCCCGCCATTAATGCCGAACTCGACGCCTTGCTCGATGAGGCGGCGTCCGCCGGTCACGACTGGGTCGTGCTCGACATGGCGATCCTGGTCGAGTCATCGCTCGGCAAGGACCTTCCGTCAGGGCGCGGCTATGACCGCGTCGTGGTCGTCGAAGCGCCCGAGGATGAGCGGGTGCGGCGCCTCGTCGATACCCGGGGTATGGATCCCGGCGACGCGGCGGCGCGCATCGCCAGCCAGACCGATGACGCGACACGACGTGCCGTCGCCGACGTCGTGCTGGCCAACGACGGTGACATGGATGCGCTGCGCCTCGCCGTCGCCGCAGTGGTGCCTGGGTTGCGAAGCCCACTCACCTGACCGGAGCAGGTTTGGTCGACTCGAGCGGTGCATCGGAGGGCAGGTCCTGCCCGACCCGAGGCACGGCGACGTCGGTGCAGGAACCTGGGGCGCCCTCGACTGGGCCCTCGACGGCGAGGTGCTCACGGGCACCGCAACGCTCGAGCA
>CAZEMU010000008.1:44319-47295 GCA_964513315.1 uncultured Acidimicrobiaceae bacterium
CCCTCGACTGGGCCCTCGACGGCGAGGTGCTCACGGGCACCGCAACGCTCGAGCACACGTGGGGCCCGAGCCCTGGTCCGGCTCGCCAGGCGAGCTTCGTCGTCAGCTGTAGCTGAGCACCGACTACCAACCACTCGAATCGTGCCGGGAGCCTTAGGCTCCCGGCATGCGCGCGCTTCCGGAACTGGTCGATCGTCCGTCGAACGGACGCACGTTCACCGGCACCCGCACCGTGTCGCTCGCCGATGTCGCACCTGACGGCCGCATGCGTTTCGACGCCATTGCTCGGTTCCTCGGCGACGTTGGCAACGATGACACCGACGATGCCGGCTTCGCCGAACTCGGATTGGCGTGGGTGGCACGCCGAGCCACGATCCTGGTGCGCCAGTTTCCGATCTCACGGGACCACCTCGCGATGACCACCTGGTGTTCGGGGACAGGCAAGCGGTGGGCCGAACGCCGGACCTCGATCACCAGCGAGTCCGGCGCACATGTGGAAGCAGCCGCCTTGTGGATCCACCTCGATCCGGCAACTGGCCGTCCTGCGGCGTGGGGCGACGAGTTCGCAGCCACGTATCTCGATGCAGCGGGAGGCCGCGAGGTCGGCAGCCGTCTGAGTTTGTCGAAGTCGCCCGATCCTGACGCCGAGAGCAACCAGATGCCGTGGCAGTTCCGGCGAGCGGACCTGGATGTCTTCGATCACGTGAACAACGCCGCCTATCTCGCCGTGCTCGAAGAGGCGCTGGGCTCCGGCGTCCCGCCGACGCCATTGCGGGTCGACGTTGAGTGGCATCGACCGGTGGGCGCCGGCGTCGAGTTGACGGTCACCGAGCAGTTCGGTCCGACGGGTATGCAGATGTGGATCCAAGACGATTCGGGCACCGTCGCCGTCATCGCCGGAGCACCACTCGCCGAGTGACGAACGGCACGGCCTGAGGGAACGCTCCCCACAGACGAGCCAACCGAGCATCTCTATCTTGGTGGCATGCGGCGACCCTGGACACCCAGCTCACGAGCGACGGTGCCGGCAGGCACTACCCCTCCACATGCCTGCACCGCTGCCCTGCGGAACGAGGATCGATCGGGCGGATCGGCGCCGGCCTTTGGCGAAGGTCGGCGAGCCTCGTTTCGTTTCCTGGTGATCATGGCGCTGGCGGGCGCCATGATCGCCGGGGCGTGTTCGTCTGCGGATACGACCACGGTCGTCACGGATCCACTCGATGTCGCCGATGGCGCCACCGATGACGAGACCTCGACCGAGTTCGACCCGGTCGATGCGACGGCACCAACGACAGAACCCTCGGCCGACCCAACGGCAGTCCCGACGACGGCGCCGCGACCGCTCATCACGCCGACGCCCGTTCCCTCTCCCGTTGCGCCTCGCCCGATCTCGACCTGCCCGGACACCGAGGTTCCGCAGGCGCTGCTGTTCGTCTGGAACGTCGCGGACGATGACCGCGACGGCGGCCTGGTCGCCCATACCGACGCTGACGTCGACTCGCCCGTCACACGCGTCTTGTTGCCGAACGAGTTGGCCATGCGCCCGACAGGCAACTGCAAACCAGCACCGAACGGTGCTCCGTGGTTCGAGCTCTTCGACGCCGCCAGCGACCGGTTCGACTGGGTCAACTCCCGCTACCTGGCGCCGGCCTCGCCAGCGTGCGTGCACGGCGAGTCCTACGGAAGCGAGACGCGTGCGGGCGTCGCCGGCAGCGACTTCGACACGCAGCTCTTCGGACCGATTCCCGGTTTCGCAATCGCCGAAGACGACATCGTGGCGTTCCTTCCCGACCGTGATGGTCTCGGCGATCAAGTCGCCCCGCTCAGATGGTTCCGCTGGTACCAGTCCGACGCGGTGACGATCGACGTGCCGTGCTTCCTGAACGGGCCGCCGGGACCGCGGTGCCTATCCGGCACCGCCCAGCTCTTCTCGTTCACCGATCCGGAATTTCGCATCAACGGGGACACGCCGATCGACGTCGTTCGAACGGGTCGCCTCTACGCACATCCCGACCAGCGGGGTCTGCGCGATGAGTTCGTCGAGGTCACCATCGACGGCGACCCCGGTCGGTACTGGTACGACCCAGCGGTCACCGATGCCAGCTCTGCGCCGTGTTCCGATGACGGAAGCAACCCAATCGACCAAACCGGCGGCGCCGGGTTCGACTCGTTGACATGCACCATCGGCGACGAAGGCACCGAAGCAACCACGATTGCTGGTGGCAGTGCAACCAGCGATGCGGACCACGTCCACGACATGGCGTCGTTCATCGACCCGACGGGCGACTGCGTTCGAATTGTCTTTGCGTTCGGCACCGATGCCTGGACCGACGACGATCGGGCAAGCAACTCGCTACCCGAGGTCGTGATCACCAAGCGACCGACCTCAACACAGATCCTGTGGGGGCCGTGTGGCTGGGGCCCTGACTGCAACGTCGTCGGCGTCGGCTTCGACGACCCCCCACAGTTCAACATCTCGGACCTCGGCATCCGAGCCCTGTCGGCCCGCACCGACGACGGCGACTATGCGATCGAGATCATCCACCCCGACGCTGCATCGAACGTGACCCTCTTGCAGAACCCGGCACGAGTCCTGATCGACCTGGCCGTGTCCGATGGTGCGCAACGGGAGTGGATCGGCGGCGGCCCGACGATCGCAGCCCGCTTGCCGTTCGATCTTCAGGCGGACACACCGTTCTCGCTACGAGGCTGGGATCGCCCGTTCGAGGCGCAAGGCCAATGGCGGGTGTATCGGGTCGATGACCTCATCAGCTTCGAACCGGACACGCCGCTCAAGCTCGACAACTACGCCGAGTCCGACCTCGATCTCGTGGCTTCGGGGCTCTACATGACCGCTGGCTGGTCCGACGCTTGGGGTGCGTTCGTCGCCGACTTCCCCGGTCTTGAACCCGGGATCTATGCCGTCCTCGTGGGCAGTACCTCGCCCGCCGACGGGGCCTACATGGCCGCTGGCCA
>CAZEMU010000008.1:47395-54509 GCA_964513315.1 uncultured Acidimicrobiaceae bacterium
CATGGCGCCAACGGGCTGCAAGCTCCAGGCGATGAACAGGTAGGCGGTCATCATGCGGCCGAAGATGTGGTCGTCAACCAGGCGTTGCCGGACCGTCGAGCTGATCACGTTCCACGTGGGATCCGATACGCCGGCGAGCAGGATCGCGACGATCACCAACGGCATCGACGTCACCAGCCCGAGCAGCAGCACGTAACCGGTGAATGCGGCGACGCTGATCTGCATGCTGACGCCGTGACTGGTGCGCTTGACGATCCGGGTCACGACGAATGTCATCGCGAATGCGGCAATGGCATCGACGCTCAGAAGCAAGCCGTATTGGACCTCGGAGAGACCGAGTCGCTCGGTGGCCAAGATGACGAACACCGCGTCGATCGCGTTGCCGGAGAATGAGAAGGCGGCGACCGCAAGGGCGAGGGGACGCAACACGTTGTGGCCCCAGACGTAGCGCAATCCCTTCTTGACCTGTTCGGTGAAGCTGGCCTCGCCATCGGGATCGGCGTCGGCGACGAAGCTGCCGGGCAACTGCACCAGGGCGACGATGCTCGCCAGGAACAACCCAGCTGCGCCGATGAACGGGATCGTCTCGTCGATCTGGAACAGCAACGCTCCGATCGGCGGTCCGATGAAGGTGTTCGTCACGGTCTCGCTGGCCCGCAGTCGACTGTTCGCGACCTCGAGTTGATGCGACTCGACGACGTCGCGTACGACAGCGGGAAGTCCACCGTCGATCATCACCTCGGCGACACCGACGACGAAGCCGCCGCCCGCCAGCAGAGCAATCGAGGCCGCATCACCGAAGATTGCCATGACGAGGCCGACGAGCACGACCGAGCGAACGAGCTGGGCGATCATCGCGATCCGTCGGCGATCGAACCGGTCGATGAGTACCCCAGCGGGCAGCCCCACGACGAGGAACGGCAGGAACCGGGCCGCGGCGACGGCGGCCACCAGGCGGGCATCGTCGGTGAGGTTCACGGCGAGAAGCGGGAACGCGACGAGTGAGAGTCCGTCGCCAAGGTTCGACGCGCTGAACGACGCCCACAGGGTCCAGAAGCGGCGCCCTAAGGAGCCAGGGTTCGTGCCGCCGTTCACCGGCAAAGACTACGAGGTCGGATCCGGCGACGGCAGCGACTTCTCGCCAGCTCAAAGGGCGCTCGCCCCGAGAGTGCAACGCGACACACCCGAACTGTGATCGCCCGCACAGAAGCCTTGGGCCGCTGGAGCCTAAAGTCTCAACCACGGCGGGATTGCCGCAAGATCATTGGAGGGGCGCATGGCGGACATGCATGCATGGCTCGAGTCAGTCGAGCACATTCGATTGGAAATCGACGAGACGCTAAGCGGCACGAGCAGTCGGGTCGCAATGGCCGAGCGTGCCCGCTCGTTCAACGACCAACTCACCGATGCCCAGGTCGACGCGCTGCTCGATGAGCTGGAGCGGTTCGTGCGCGGCACACCCGATCTGCTCGAACTCGCCGGCGTCGAAGCCGAGGCGAATGGCACCCTCGATCAGATGGAGCCATTGCTGGATCAGTCCGTCGGGTACTTCATGGACTCCGACGATGTCATCCCAGATCACCTTGGTTTGTACGGGCTGCTCGACGACGCCTACCTCGTACAGAAGTTCTTGCTCACCGCATCCGAGCGGTACCAGGAACAGCACGGTGTCGAACTGCTCGGCGAGTCGCTTCGCCCTGCGGTCGGCTTGGTCCGACAGTGGATCGGAGACGAGGCGGCCGACGAGCTCGATGCCAAGGTCGAGGCCGACGCCGCCAGCTTCCCGTGGGGCGGCGTTCTCATCGGTGCTGCGCTTGGCCTCGGAGCTCTCTGGCTTGTCGGCAAGGCACTGTCCGGCGGAGGTGGCGACCCGACCGGAGGCGTTGGCTCATGGGGCAATAGCCACGAGGCCGAGATGGCTCGTCTCGGCGCCAGCATGGGCGTCTCGCTCAGCTACTCGTGAGCCACGCCTACGCACTCTTTCTGCGAGCCGCTGCGCTCGGCGACGGCGTAGACCTGCGCGTGGCACTCCAGACGTGGGGTGCGTTCTGCGAGGCAGCGAGCGCCGAGATCGCCGCGCCCGGACCGCTCACCGATGTCGCCGGCCTGGCGTCGATGGCCGCGAGTGCCCACCTTCGCTGCGCCGACTACCACGAGCTGCTCGGCGACATGCCGGCAGCCGTCGACGACCGGGCCATGGCGACCCACCTGGTCGCTCGCTACGGCGAAGACGAAGCCCAGATCGAAGTCCGGCGCACGCTCGCGAACTCGCTCAAGTCCCAGGCGCGTTACGGCGAGGCGATGGCTGAGTTCGCGGCGCTCGAAGCGGCATATGACCCAACCGCCGAACCGGTCAAGTTCGCCCGTGTCCTGGTCGACCAGGCGATGTTGCTCGAATGGCTCGGCGACTTCGACCGAGCGGAGAACCTGCTGGTCCGTGCCGAGGCTCTCGTCGCCGATCGCCTCGCCGACACGCCCGCTGCGCAAGGCAAGCTGGCGACGATCCTCGGCGCCATCGCCGATATGGCTGCCGGCGAGGGTCGGGTGCAGCTGCAGAGCCTCCGTATGGAGATCGGCTCGACCCGAGGTTTTGTCGCCAAACGAGCGGGCCGGCTCGACGATGCGCAACGGCACTTCCGGGCCGTGCGTGACGACCATGTCGAATGGGGTGTCGGCCCCGCGATCGACTTCCACCTCATGCACCTCGACACGTTGGCGGGCAAACACCAGACAGCTCTCGCCCGACTCAATGGGCTCGACACTGCCATGCGGTCCGACGCTCGCATGCTGGCGAAGCTGCCGGTCCTGCACTGGGTCGGCGCCTTGGCCGTACTCGACCGTGATCCGGCATGGGCGCTCGGACGTATCGAGGCGGGCATTCCGACGCTCGAACATGTCGCCGACTACGAAGCGCTCTGGAAGCTCTACCGCACTGCTGCCGAAGCACTGCAGGCGCTCGACCGACCTGACGAAGCGACCAGTCGATTCCTCGACGCCGCGCGAACCGTGGACCAACTTCGACGTGTGCCCTTGGGTTACCGGCTCGAAAGCACGTACTTCGCCGACCGGCTCCCGATGTTCCACGACGCGATCACCCACAGCGCGGCCGTCGGCGATGGGCCTGCTGCGCTCGAACTGACGGAGCTTGCCAAGTCCCGTAGCCTCGCCACTCTCGTCTACGGCGGTCGTCGTTCGCTCTCGAATGATCCTCAGGCTCAGCGAGTTGACGAGTTGAGTCGCGAGATCGATGCCCGTGACTTTGCCGGCTACAACGGGGACGGCGCCGATCCGGCCGAGCGAGCCGAACTGGTCGCCCAACGCGCCGCCGCTATTGAACAGATTCGCGTCGCAGATCCGCGGTGGCGAGCTTTGACCGAACCGGCGCCTGTCTCGGCTGACGCGATCGTCAGCTCACTTGACGGCGCGATCGCGGTGTCCGTATTCGTTGCCGGCCGAACCGTGATCGCGGTGACGGTCGATGCATCTGGTGTCACGGTCGACCGGCGCGACGTGAGCGCAGCGACCTGGACCGAGCTCGACGACTACTGCGCCAACATTCGCCGGGCCGAAGACCCCTTCGCCTACGACCTGTCTGGCTTCGGCGAGGTCGGGCTGCGCGACCTGTTGCCCGACGCGACCTGCGATCGCATCCTGGCCCACGATCGGGCCGTCATCGCACCCCACGGTCGCTTGCATCTCGTCCCGTGGTCGACGCTGCATGTCGGCCCGGACGCGGCGGGCAGCGAACGGCTCTTCCAACGGGTCGGGGTGACGACCATGCCCAACCTCATGTGTCTGCCCGCGATCGACGGCCCGTGGTCTCGCTCGCCGATCGGTCAGATCATCGGTGCCCCCAACTACGCAGCCACAGGGCTCACATCGATCGACCCCACCAACGACGAGCTCGAACAGCTGTGTGCGATCTGGCAAGCAGCGCCGACGGCAACGTTGCGAGCCCGGGCCAGCGGCGACGCATCGACCGAGCTCGCGATGCGAGCCGCTCTCCAGGCAGACGTCGACGTCCTCCACGTCATCTGCCATGGTGTTGTCGATCACGCGGAACCATCGTCGTCTGCACTGATCGCCACCGACGGCAAGGTCGATGCGGCCGAAGTCGCGCTTGGTGGGGACTGCCCCGACGAGGTCGTGCTGGCTGCGTGCTCGACCGGCTTCCGCCCGGCGTCGGTTGGCCAGGTCGCCCTGACCGGCGACGACGCCGTCGGACTGCCGGCAGCGTTTCTCGAAGCTGGCGCTCGCTCGGTACTCATGTCGATCCCGCAAGCTCACGATGCAACGTCGACCGAGTTCATGTCTCGCTATCACCGAGCCCGCACCGCAGGCGCCGCGCCGATCGATGCGTTCCAGGCGACCCAGATCGAGATGCTCGATGTCGCCGACCCTGGGCTGTGGTGCGGCTACGTGTTGTACGGAACCCCAACTAGGAAGCTGCGATGAGTTTCGAAGACGTCGTTGTCGTCATCCCCGGCATCACCGGAAGCGTGCTCGAGAAGCCCGACGGCGAGCGCTGGGCGCTAACCGGATCCGCGGTGGCCAAGGCCATCCGGTCCCTCGGCACCAGCGTGTTCGACCTGCGTCTGGCTGACGACGACGCACAACTCCCCCACGCTCCCGATGGGGTCCGAGCGACGGCGTTGCTCGACGATCTCCACATCCTTCCGGGACTCTGGCGGGTCGACGGATACGGAGCGCTCGAGAAGCGGCTGCGCCGTCGTCTCAAGTTGGTGCCAGGCGAGAACCTGCACACCTTCCCCTACGACTGGCGACGCGACAACCGGGCGGCGAGCCGACGCCTTGCGGCCGAGAGCCAGGTGTGGCTCGACCAGCAACGCGCCCGAGGTGCCGCGGACCCAAAGCTGATCCTGGTCTGCCACTCGATGGGCGGGCTTGTCGCCCGCTACTTCTTGGAGTGCCTCGGCGGCTGGCAGCACACCCGCCGCCTCGTCACGTTCGGCACGCCCTACCGCGGTTCGCTGAAAGCTGTCGACGGGTTGACCAACGGGGTCCGGAAATCGTTCATCGAGCTCGGTCCTGTCACCGAGATGCTTCGCAGCTTCCCCTCGGTGCACCAACTGCTGCCGATCTACCCGTGTCTCGATGACGGGTCGGGTGCGCTCCGCCGAGTGCGCGAGTTGCCAGGCGGCTTGCCCGGAGCGGACCCTGTCCTCGTAGCCGATGCCACTGCGTTCCACGACGAGATCGTGGCCGCGCAGCAAGCCAACGATGGTCTCGACGAGTACCACGACTCCGGCTACTCGATCCATCCCGTCGTCGGCATCGAACAGGCGACCCAGCAAAGTGGACGGCTCGACGGCACTCGTATCGAAATGATCGAACGTCACGATGGCCGTGATCTCAAGGGTGACGGCACGGTCCCGTACGTGTCGTCGTTTCCGCAGGAATGGGTCGACGCCGCCGACGCGATGTTCGTTGCGACCAAGCATGCGAGCATGCACAACCGGCCCGATGGCCTCGCGCAGGTCGAGGGCATCTTGCGTGGTTCGAGCGTCGATCTCACGGCGTTTCGCGACGCCGCAGCCCATTGGGTCGCGCTCGACAATGACGATCTCTATGCGGTCGGCGATCTCGAGATCACCGTGCGAACCAGCGGCGCTACTGCTCCGGTCCTGTCGATGGCATCGCTCGACGACACCGCCGCGCCGATCACGGGCAACGTTCAGTCATCGTCGAGCGACGAAGCTGGCGCATCGCATCGTTGCATCTTTGCCAACGTCCCCGCCGGAGCATGGCGACTCGAAGCTGAGACTGCTGAGGCTCGGATCAGCGACAGTCTTCTGGTGATTGAGTAGCCCCGCCCACCACCTACGGTTCGGTATCGAGCAGCGTCGAGGACAGGACTGACTCATGCCCGCCGATCACCTTGGGCCTCTGGCGCCGCGCTAACAAGACCGAACCAATGGACATCCAAGACCTGTTGCGACGCGCCGACCGTGCCCGGCACACGACCCGTCGGGTAGGTTCCGGACTCGTGCAGAAGGTGCGGGTCGGATGCCCGATGTGGGCGCACAAGCCATGGGTTGGGCGGTGGTATCCGGCTGACGTGCGCGCTGGCACTGAGCTGTCGCTCTATGCCCGTTTGTGCAACGCGGTCGAAGGCAACACCACCTGGTATGCCGAACCGTCGGCCGACACGGTGCAGCGGTGGCTGGAGCAGACGCCCGAGGATTTCCGGTTCGCGTTCAAGCTGCCGAGGACCGTGACCCACGATCGCCGACTGCAAGACGTCGCCGATCCGGTGCGCAGCTTTCTCAACCGCATCGAACCACTCGGTGATCGAGTCGGCCCGGTACAGGTGCAGCTGCCGCCCGCGTTCGGACCCGGCGGCTTCGATGTCTTGGCCGCCTTCATTCGACGGCTTCCCCTGGACTGGAGCTGGGCGATCGAACTCCGCCACGCCGGCTGGTTCGACGGAAGCCTGGAACATCAGCATCTCGATGAGCTGCTGCAAGAACGCAACATCACGCGAGTCGTGCTCGACACTCGCCCGCTCTACGCCGTCCCGTCCGGGTCCGAGGCATCGATCGAGGAACGCGGCAACAAGCCGAAGCTGCCGATCGTGCTCGATGCGGTCGGTCCGCACCCGATCATTCGCGTGATCGGCGAGGACCGTGCCGAAGGAACGCTCGCCGGGCTCATGACCTGGGTGCCTCTGGTGGCCGACTGGGTCCGAGCCGGCAAAGAGCCGTACCTCTTCGTGCATCAGCCCGAGAACGTCGACTCGCCGGGTATCGCCCGCCAGGTCTACGAGGCGATCCGACTCGAGCTTCCTGACCTCGACCCGTTACCCGAGCCGGTTCCGGTCGATCGTGTCGAGCAGCCCGCACTCTTCGAGTAGCAAGCTGTGCGCCGAGCGCTCCTGCGCGAGACCAGAGCAGCACTGCGGCTTCGACCGTTTCGACAGCGACATCGGCGACCGCAACTGCGGCCTCGGCGGGTGGCCGAGGCACGATCTGGGTCGAGGCCACGAGTGCAACCACGCCCAACAGGGCGAGCATTCGAGCTAGGGGCCGGCTTCGACGCGCGAAGAAGAAAGTCCCCATGTCGCCGCGTACGGCAGAGCTACGCACGGCAGAGC